>JBKPMK010000428.1:0-4509 GCA_046732115.1 Thermoproteota archaeon | reverse complement strand
TCTGGAAATTAATAAATTTAGTCGCTATTATAAGATGTTTTTCCGCAACATCAGTTATTAAAAGCGGATTGTACCCTCAATTTTTAAATGAAACTGCATAGATACTTCAATGATGGCTAGTCTGGTAAAATAGGCTTCGCTTTTTCCTATATTTTTGGTTAATTTTGTAGGCACCCTAGGTTTTAGTATTGTTTTACCTTTCTTGGTTTTTGTAGTTATGAAATTTGGGGGCAATGCTATAATCTATGGTCTACTTGCCGCTACTTATCCTGCTTTTCAGCTTTTAGGATCTCCTATATTGGGAAAATGGTCTGATACATATGGAAGGAAGAAAATTCTTCTTTTGAGTAATGTAGGAACATCAATTGGTTGGTTCCTATTTGTTTTTGCTTTATTTTTACCCTCAAATTCTTTTAATATACATATCAATTTCCTTGGAACATTTGTCCTTATCGTTCCATTGCTTGTATTATTTGTTGCCAGAGCTATTGATGGCATCACTGGTGGAAACATATCTATTGCCAATGCATATCTTGCAGATCTTTCATCAGATTCAACTAGGAGTAAGAACTTTGGAAAAATGGCTATATCTTCAAATCCAGGATTCATTCTAGGTCCTGCGCTAGCCGGAATTTTAGGGGGAACTATTTATGGAGCGATATTGCCTGTTTTAGCAGCATTAATCTTATCTTTGGTAACAATAATTGTAATAGTCCTTCTGTTAAAAGAATCCAAACCCCATTCAAAAGAAGAAATGTTACTTCCAGAGCAAGGAACCATCAGAAAAGCTTTTTCGCAGGAATGCTTATCGTAGCATTGGTAAGTAAATCCATCTTCATAGAATAACACTCTTTTGCTAATGATAATGCCTGTATCTTTTCTCTCTTGTCTTCTGTATGCTGCGAAGCAGTCCATGCCTCTTTCGTGATTGCATTTTATCCGACAAGACATTTCTCGTATTCTTCTGGTAGCTGCTCGTCAATGTATAATGATCACCGGCTATTCAAACACAGAATATCAGCTGCATCATCCTAGTCAGCGCATAATCCTGTTGTGCCAAAAAGGGGAATACCAGGTGGACATGTTGGCTGACCAAGGCTCAGACCTCTAGCTCTCAGTTCAATAACTTTGGACCTGCGCCACTCTATTTCGTTAGCTTTAATTTTCGTGCTCAAAGTTTAATTTTTTGCCTCGTGAATATTACACGCTTTAAATTTTTAGCTTTATATGTTAACTGATGAATGGAAAGAGATGTTAACACTATAAGATTATAGCTAGCCATAGAGATACATAAGAACTAGTACGTTGAACGATCTCTTCGAACTACACATAATACTCTAGTATCTTTTCAATAGTGTCTTCCTCCTTATCGTTGGCATATTCCTGATACCTTGTAAAATCAAGTGGAGTAATTATACCGACAAGTTTGTTTGAATTGCTAGAATCATCACCACCACGATCAACAACAAGCAAATGTCTTACATTCTGTTGTAACATCATATCTGCTGCCTCTGATGTAGACGATTTAGGGCTAATAGTGATAAGAGCTAATTCAATGGTGAAGTAATTACTTTCAACATAGTGAAAATATAAAATAAGGTTCGGTTGTTTTGTTTTTTGGCTTTTTCTTATACGTTAAATTATTGTAAAAATAAGTAAGAGAGTGAGCACCTTTTAGGCACTTGTTATCTACTACGCTGGTTTAGGAAGTACCAATATCTCGCCAACCATGTTCGGCACGTGTACGTGACACAAATATGTTATTGATCCAGGCTTGTCCGCGATGAACGATACTGTGCGGATTTGTCCCCTATCAAGTGGAAAGGTTCCGACACCTTCGACAGTTATGACATGATGGGGACCTTGTACACCTAAGAAGTGAAGAGTGACTGTGTCGCCTTGATTAACAACTATTTGATCTGGAGCAAAGGTAAATGCTCTCATATCCCAGGCTCCTACTTTGTTAGGTGGTCTTAACACGAGTCCTGGTCCAGCAGGTAGCGTAGTATTTGGAAACGCCTCTGCTGGATGCGGTGGAGTATTCTGAGTGCAATTATCACATCCTACACCCTTAAAGATGGTTGTTGTCCCATCAAAGTGTACTGTACTTATCCAGAATGTTTTGTTAGTTGATTGGCTTGGGGTAACTCTTGCAACAGTATTTGCTGTTGTTGTTGTTGTTGCGTTACTCCTGGCAGTTTGTGCTAATACGTTATGGGATGTTTGGATTTGTAATCCAAGAATCATAGCAGCGGCAGATACGATCACTACAGCAACGGTTGCCGTTGCAATAATGATTGAAGGTTTAGCCTTTTTTTCGTTATTCAATCAATCCGCATAAGCTTTTCGTGGTTATAAGCATTTTTACAGCCCATCGTTGAATCAGCTTATTTAGAAATCTCGTGCTGCAATTGATTCTCATTATAAGATTTGTAATTAGATTTCTTCACGTCCCTATATACAAAATAAGAAAATAGTTCGTTTTAGTATTTAAAATCGCTGACGAGTTAGTAGAACATTTATAACGTCTGCGTCAATTTTCAGAAATGTTCTTCATACTTGATTTGCAATTGCTGAAATTAGTCTTAAGGTCTAGCTTAGAGAATTTTGGATGTATACTTCCTCTGTTGTATAGCTCTCAGTATACCAAGTCCCATTATTACATATCCTGTTATAATTACTGTCAAGAGTGTTGCTACTGTTTTATCCATCACCGATACTCCTAATGCGGTTATTCCGATAAGTGCGCCACCCACTATAAGGAGAGTTGTTGTTACTTTTGATTTGTTTTCTTCTTGCATATCGATCGCAAATGCTAGGAAGAACAAGATTATTGATAATATACCAAAGTTAGATATATGAAATGGCTTCTTATCTATATTCACTGGTAAAAATCCATGTTTACTAAACCTTTCCATGGATCCATCTACAATATGGATCAGCAATAAGGTCATCGCGGATATAGCAAGAAATTCAGATATTTGGTCCTTACGTGTCTTTATCTGAACTTGTGTCGACATTAATTATATCATCCTTAATTCTTGTAATGCCAACCAAATATAAAAACAGGCTGCTCACTTCCAGTTTTGGAATGCAAAGTTGGAATAGCATGCTCACGGAGGTACTCGTTCTAAATTAAAAGTATTAACTTAAGAATTTGCATTTGAACTATGGCCAGATGCAAATGAATAATGTGCAATTACATATAGATATTTAATGTTCTATACATGATTATTCTACGATATTTGCGGACCTTTAAGCATAGCTTCGGTCAGTAAGTCCAGAACAATATCTATACATAGATGAAATGTTAGCTGGTCCATTCAAGAAGTGGAGACATTTGCACAAATTCTATGGTCTTGACAAGAATAACAACCAAAAGCAAACACAAGTGATAGACGAGATTTATTTTGAACTACCGTGCGGCAAAATAGGAAAGTTATTTGATGATTATGTATATCGAAGGCTTGATAAAATCTTTTGTGACAGAAAATTGGCTACAATTAGAACTTTGGAAAATAACACCTAGACACTAATGCCCCTGTGCATGTCAAAAATCAATGATAACGTTAGAAATATATTAATGAATTATTAGAATACTAATTACAAAATTATAAAGCGTCTCATATTCTTGTTAAGGCGACTAGACATAAAAAATATTCTTGTGAAAGGTATGTTCGAAAGATTGCAGTAACTGTACTGCGTGCTTCTGCAAGTAGTTTGTATACTTTCACACCATGGGATCTTTGGTAGTACAAAAGGACATTTTCCTGTGTGCAATGATAGTAAAGTCAAAAGTTTGACACGTAGCATATTCGTCATAGCTTGGGGTTTAAAAGGATTAGGTCAGTTCAGCTAACCACAAGGCTAAATTCCGCTGGTATTGCAAATATCTCAGATTACAGTAATGATGAAATTCAAAAGCTCAATGCAGTGACAATACCATTTCCTATTAATAATGAACATAACAGATATTAAATTCAAAGCAGGCTCTGGTCTTAATGATTGATCAGGGTCTTTTCATACACCCGAGCATTGCTATCCCAGCTACTTCGCTCGTTCTTGTAGCCTTTGCTCTTAAGGCACGAAGGAGGAAGTACTATCGAGCACACTATGCTGTTGCGATGGCAGGTGTCATTCTCACAGCCGTGGCTATACCTATCGGATTAAGAGCTGTGTTGTTGTCATATGCTCGGTTCATGACTTGGCCACTAACTTTAATTCCACACCTAGGTATGGCCACGGTCTCTGCGATACTAATTTCGGTCCAAGCGAGTCTAGGAATCACCATGCTTCTGCGGAAGAAATCCCAGAAGAGCTCTCTCGGGCCTTACAGAGTTCATAGCAGACTTGGAAAGTTCGTGGCAATAGCTTTTGTGATCCAAGGTTTTTTAGGTTTAACAGTGCTATATGGTATATTACACCAAAACATAACAACTACACAAGATGGTGGAGTCAAACCGAAAGCAGGAGGAACCAAGGTCTCTATAGTACCAGGAGCAGGTACTC
>JBKPMK010000427.1:0-2150 GCA_046732115.1 Thermoproteota archaeon | reverse complement strand
TTTTTGTAATACATTTCACTGGCGGTCAGAAAGCAAACTTTGATTTTGTTATCTATCTTTTTGATTTCATCGTAGAGTTCGAAACCATCCATTTTTGGCATCTTTATATCTAGGATCAATAAATCATATACACCTGCTCTATAGCTTTTCAATGCAATAATAGGATCATCATATGTGTCAACTTCAAATCGATTCTCCTCTAAAACAACTTCTAGTATTGAGATAAGATCCGGTTCATCATCTACAACCATAATCCTTTTTTTATTGTCATTATTTTTGATATTATTATTATCTGCTTTTTCCATTATTTATCAGATTCACAAATATTGATTGTTAGTTCATTGTTCTTGTTGTGGTTTGATTTCATTACTTACAATTGGTAGAGTAAAATAAAATGTAGCGCCTTTGTCATCCGATACATTGTTTTGACCCCATATTTTACCCCCATGTGCTTCAATAATTTTCTTGGATATGAATAGCCCTAGTCCTGTACCTTGAAAGGATTTCGAAGCGAATTTTTCAAATAACCTTGGCATGATATCAGGATCTATACCGCTACCAGTATCCTTGACACTAACAACTGCACTGGTTCTTGTTTCTTCATCATAATCTTTCTTTTGGACTTCCACCATTACTATTCCTCCTTCCCTCCTTGTAAATTTAATAGCATTATTTAATAAATTGGAAATAACTTGGATAATCCTATCTCTATCTGCTTCTATAAGTATTACCTCTTCATGAGGTTCGAATAATAATTGTATATCAATATTGGCTTTTGTAATTTGTTTTTTGTATTTTTCTACGGTATTTAATAACACTTCATTTAGGTTTAACTGTTCCTTTTCTAGCTCAATAGAGTTACTCTCTATCTTTGTAACGTCTAAAATGTCTGATGAAAGTTGACTCAATCTCTCTGCATTTCTAGTAATCATATCTAAAGAATGATCCAAGCCTTGTACTTTCATATTTCCCATCCGTGAGCGGATAATACCTACTGAGCTAATTATCGGCTGTATAGGAGTGCGAAGTTCATGAGCCGCGGCGCTTATGAATTCACTTTGCATTTTGTCGCTGATTTTCAACTGCTCGTAGGCTAACTCAAGTTGTTTAGTTGACTTCTTTAGTTGCTGGTATAATTCAGTTTGCCTCCAGAGGTTTTCAAATATGGAAACATAGGACAATACAGTTGGCTTACTATTTGAATAAGTTGCCATGCCTACTGCATCTATAAAATTTTCCTTTGAATCATCCTTCTTTTCTATTACCAAAGATTCTTTTCTATCAACTATTATTAAAGTAACTGTTGTAACCGAACTCTTTTCTGCTGCAGCCGCTGACGCTAGTCCTTCTAAGTCATCTTTGTGTTGATTAGTCGATTTTATATCTATGGATCGTATGTCAAATCTCTTCTCTTTATTCTTTATTTGCTGATTTTGTTTTGTTCTCTCTTCTTTGTCGTTGCGTTGCCCAGTTGTAGATACTGTGTTTTGTATAATTTTTTCTATAGCATCATTTGTTGGGGTGAGAATTCTAACGTTTACTCTATGATCTCCTTCTGATGCTTGCTTTAATAATTCTATTATTCCTATTCGCTCTTGGCGATGAAAAGCATTGATTGTGGGAACTAGAAGTAATACTTCATGTTTAGCCGATTTTACCATATTTATGAATAGTTGTTGTATATCTTTTGGACCTTGAATAACCTCTGTTTTGCCTAAAACAATTCCTTCTTCTAATTCTTTTATTTTCTGTTCAGCAGGCACAGATTTATTCCAAAATGAATCAAATACATATTGTTGCTGTTCTAGTACTTCCTTTATGTTGCTATATATTACCTGCTGTAAAAGCGATGCTTCTTGCATGGTGGCAGAAGCAATATACTCTTTTTCACTAACTGCGAAGTTACCTTTTATGCCATCTAAATGATGAAGCTCGCCAATTTTCATGGCCTCTTTACAGTATGAAAGGTTATCTTTGGTAATAGTGGTAATATATCTCGACGCTATTCCTCTCTTATTCATATCGATCAGAGCATTTCTAAAAACGTCAATTCCCATTGCAACAGATGGCCATGTGGAATCTGCGCAAATATCCATCTTTAACTTTACATTAGATAAAACACTTAAAATTGCATTGGTCGTATTTTCAGT
>JBKPMK010000426.1:0-15105 GCA_046732115.1 Thermoproteota archaeon | reverse complement strand
TTATGCGCATAACAGTTTCTTTTAACTCTTGTATAGGACGAAGATAGAGCAGCACCCCATCAGCCATATTAGAGGCTAACGATATCATATTGGTGTTTACGCATGCAACAAATATTGGTATACTTTCTCTTTGAGGCTTGTAAAGCAGCTTAAAATCCTTTGCTTTAACGTATTCACCATTATAATTTACTTTATCTCCCTTGATCATAGCTCTGATGCACTCAATATATTCCCGCATCCTTGCGACAGGCTTTTCGAATCCTAATCCGTGGAAGTCTTCTACGATGGTAGGTGTACTCGCGCCAAGTCCGATAATTGTTCGATTTTGTGATAACATGTCCAATGTGCTTGCAGCCATTGCGATCGTCGCAGGAGTTCTAGAATAGATATTGATGATTGCTGTTCCCAATTTCACTCTGCGGGTGGTTTGCGACATAGCCCCAAGAGAAGCAAAAGCTTCACGGCCCCATGATTCCGGTATCCACAATGAGTGGATTCTTTTGTTCTTATCTGCTCGCTTAGCAAAGGAAAGCACTTCAACCATACTAAGTAAGCTCCCGGGATTATAGGCTATTCTATCGAACCTCATCGCTCTATCATTTCAGTCTGTCTTATTTCTTTTGCAGCCTCCTCGATATCCTTTTGGGAATCGATAGATCTCCAGAACGAGTTCTCGTACTTGATAGCTTTTAACTTCCTTTCTGTGGCCATCGAGGGCAAGGCTGTAAGTTCTATATTTCCATTTTCCGGCAAATAATTGAAAACCTCTCTTGTAAAATAGTATATGCCAGCATTAACCCACCTATCCTTAATCTGAGGCTTCTCAACGAATCCTAATACGTTAGAGTTATGGTCCAAGTCCACCACTCCATATGGGCTTCTTAATGGAACCAGAGCAAGAGTCGCAGAATTTTCGCTGACTAATTTGTCAGGACGAAGATCGGTCAAAATATCGCCATTTATCATAAAAAATCCTTTCTCTCCTTCACCGCCAAGAAGGCTCTCGGCATTCTTCAATGCTCCCCCCGTGCCGAGCGGTTCTTCCTCTACAGCGTATCCAACCTTCACGCCAAACTTACTACCACTTCCGATGTAATCTATGATTTGTTCCTTGAGATAGCCTACACATATGATCATTTCTTTAATCAAATGTTTTTTAAACCATTTAATTTGCCACTCTATTATCGGAACGTTCAGAACCTCGATCATTGGTTTAGGCCTCTCATCGGTTAGTGGTCTGAGCCTCTTTCCAAAACCGCCTGCTAGTATTACAGCCTTCATGTCCTTGAACTTCAGTTTATTTATATAAATATTATATTCTATCCATGAGAAACAAACGATATAAGACAAGCCATTAAATCAGGAACAACCTTATAGGTTTTTTATACTAAACTTTGTATGCTCATTAAGTAAAACCAATTTGGGTCTATAGAGAAGCAAATCGATAAAGTGTTCGCAAGCTAGACCATTTGCTAGTCTGCTAAAATCTTGCTATCTTTCAGATCCCTTTGTAGAATGTGGCTTACGTGTTTGATGCTGCCATTTTTCAAAAGTGGTATTATCGATAAAATCCTTTGTTTGCTCAATTCACTAATTGTCTCAATAGTTTGTGTTTTTAATTGAGATGCTTCCGAAGGCATGCCATTAATAATAATACCCAGTATATTCAACCCAAAGTCGCGACATACCTTTACAGTAAGTAGCGTGTGATTGATAGTACCCAGCTTGGGTCCTGAGATAATCACCGTTGGAAGTCCGAGCAATTTTGCGAAATGCACAACGTAATGCTTCTTCGTGAGTGGGACCATGATTCCGCCAATTCCCTCTACTATCATGAAATCATGCTTGGCTGCAAGCTTTTGATATATTCGCAAAGCATCTTCAACACTTGGTTCCTTTTTTGATTGGATTTTCGAAGCGATAAACGGAGCTGTCGGAACAGAATAGAAAAAAGGATTTATCTCTTCGTCTAGATCCTTTACTTGAGCTGTTTTAGCTAAAAGTGCTGAGTCTTTGGATTTGTATTTTGTCGAATATACTCTCTTGCCAGTCGCAAAGGGTTTCATTACTCCGACATCGCATCCACTATTTCTTGAAATTAATGCCAAAGATCTCGCGATCGTAGTTTTACCAATTTCAGTATCTGTCCCAGTTATAAATATTCCTTTCATCTAGGGAAATTCATCTCCCATAGTTGTTATAAATGATAAACAATCGGTTTATTCAAATCTAACGTACCTTATCGTGATTTGCTAAGAAAGCTTTCCGCTTCGCCTAACTAAAAATAAAACTTGAACGAATAAAGCATCACATAATCAACTAATGGGCAGCACAAATGAAGGCATACAAATAATTAATTGTTGATGGTAGTACTGGTGTCAATCATCGACTTGATGGAGCAGGTGAGTTTGAGCGTGTTAGGAAATTCAAATAAAAAAATCAATACACAGACGAGTTATCCAGTATGGCATCCGTATACTCAAATGAGTGAATGGAACAGCCGCGCCATGAAAATAATTACAAGAGGGAAGGGCTTCTATCTAATAGATGAGAATGGTAACAGGTATCTTGATGGTATTGCAAGCATGTGGTGCAATGTTTGGGGACATGGGAAAAATGAAATTATTAAAATAATGATTAAGCAACTTCGGGACATTGAACATTCTACACTTTTTGGCTTGAGTAGTCGTCCTTCTATAGAATTGGCTGAAGCACTGCTGAAGATGGCAAAGGGAATGAGTTACGTCTTTTATTCAGACAATGGGTCAACAGCAATTGAAGTGGCAATGAAAATGGCTTTGCAATACTGGCAAAACAAGGGAAAATTCAATAAGACACGTTTTATCTCAATGAAGAATGGTTACCATGGAGATACCATCGGCGCCATGTCGATTGGCTATATTAAGAAATATTTTGGTGCATACAGACCGATCATAAATCCTGCTATTAAAATCAAGCCTCCTCCCTCATTATTTTTGCAAGACTCTCATAGTTACAATGGTAGAACTGATGATCGAGTTGAGCAATATTACGTTGACAAAGTCGAGGAGATCTTGTCAAAGCATGCGAGTCGTTCCTGCGCGCTTGTAATGGAAAGTGGTGCCCAGATCGCCGGCGGAGTAACAATATATCCAAAACAATATCAGATGAAGGTTGCAGATCTGTGTAAAAAATATGATGTGCTTTTGATTCTTGATGAAATAGCGACAGGTTTTGGTAGGCTTGGCAATATGGTAGAATATCTGGCTCAGCGTTCAATTCCTGACATAGTTTGTTTCGGCAAATCGCTGACTGCGGGTTATTCGCCTCTTGCGGTAACTCTTACCACAAAAGAAATTTTCAATGAATTTCTTGGAAAGCATGCTGAAAATAAGCACCTTTATCATGGCCATACGTATACTGGTCATACCTTAGGCTGTTCAGTCGCGTTAGCAAACATTAATCTCTACCAAAATTATAATTTAATAGAAAAAATCAGATCAAACGGCATTTATCTTGAGAAAAAACTGAAAGAGATTCAAGCCACTTATTCTATTACAAATCATGCTCGATGTAAGGGTCTACTTGGTGCGATAGACTTGGTCCACAGTAACAATAAACACAATGCGGGGCCCATTGAAATCCTGAAGAATAAATGTAGACTCAGCTCATTTATAATGCAAGAATCATTAAAGCTAGGTCTTTTTCTTAGAAGTCTGGGAAACACGCTCTTGATAATCCCTCCACTTGCCATTAAGAAAGCTGATTTTAGATTCCTCTTAGGGATTGTACATGAATTAATAGGTAAAGTAGAAAGGCTCTCGTAGAATACGTAGAACTGTGACCGGCAAGTTAAACAGAGTATTTGCGGCTGGCTTTATTATTACCGCAGGTTAGGTTAGAAGTTTAAATTAATACGTCAGATTTCTAGCTCATTCCGTCTTCCCTTGAATATATATACAAACCATCTAAAAATACCCGCTGATCCTTTCCCTTAAGTTTTGTTGAGAATTCAATATTTGCAGCTGTCTGCGATACGTCCTCTAGACTTGGCCCTTGAACTATTACATCTTCTCCCATCACATTTACCTTTGTAGTCTCGCCTACGACGTGAGAAACTCTGGGCGCTCTCTCACCAAAGTAGTTCTCCACGTGAATTTCCTTTCCTTTTGTTTTTACAGAAATCGGAAAATGTGCATAGACTATCTTTAGTTTATACGTATAGCCACTATCTACACCTTTAATCATGCTTTGGAGAATACTCTTTGCGGTATTTGTCACTGCAAGATCTTTTTTTCTTGTCCCAGGAGGCCTAATCACTAGTTTTTTCTCTCTAACATCCAGGGCTATTGGCATCTTTGTAATATCCTTACGCAGGGTTCCCAGTTTCCCGTTTACGATGAAAGTGTTTCCTTCCATTCTTACGTTTACGTTGGCCGGTACGTCTATTTCTGCGAAAATTTCTTCTTTAGTAGACGTAGCCAACCAGTACCCCCCCTAGGCCTTTTTCTTGTGCTTCATGATGGGACATAACTCCTTGACTAGTAGAGACGAGAAGTATTCCCATAGTATATGCCGGTAGAAATTGTCTTTCCCAATTCAAAAATTCGTTTCTCTTTGCGCTGAATCTAGGCGTGACAATGCCGCATTTGTTAATTTTTGCCAGCAACTGTATTCTAAATTTACCAGATCTACCATCGTCAATTTGCTCGAATTCGCCAATATATCTATGCTTTTGCATTATACGTAGTACTTCACTTGCAAACCTCGATGCGGGCATTACAATGCACTCTTTCTTTCTGCGAGACTCATTATTATATAAAGTTGTAAACAGGTTTGACAGGATGTTTAAGGCAGGCATCTTGATTACTATCACTCCATCTTTGTTACTGATATTTTAAGAAACCTAAGCTTGCTGCAACTTCTCTGAAGCATTGCCTGCACAGCATAAGATCGTACTTTTGAATAATCCCAACGTATGAACCACATCTCTTACACCATCTGGTTCCTTTTCCATGACGAAGTTGTTTTCTTCCTGTTTCAGCGTATTCTCTTGGTTTTGGCATTATTATTCTATAACACCTCTGCTCCAAATTGCTCTTTAAAGAATCTCATTGCATCGTCCTTGCTTATTCTATGGTCTTTGCCTATTGGATGTTTGTTTCTTTTTTTCGCCACACGGTAGCCTGGTCGCGTTAGCGAAACACAAACATCCATCCCAAAAATGCCGATCTCGGGATTGTATTTTGTTCCCGGAATATCTATATGTTCTCGAATACCAACAGAGAGATTTCCATAATTATCAAATGAAGACGATTTTACCGTATTTCCAGTTGCTGCTATAACCCTTCTCAAAAACTCGATGGCAGACTCTCTTCTAAGAGTCACCATTGCACCTATGGGCTCACCTTTATGTATGTTAAAATCTCTTACACTCTTCTTTGCTCCGCGTACACTAGGCTGTCTATTAGTTAGTTCTTCCAAAGCATGTCGTGCCTTCTCTAGCGGTTCCCCTGATTTTCCTACTCCAATGTTTATAACAACTTTTCCAACACCTATTTTTCTCATGGGATTAGACAGTTGAATTTGTTCTTGGCTCATTTTTTAGCTCACCTTCACTACAGGAGACTCTGACCCGACTACTATCACAGCTTTTACTGGTAGTTCTACTGATCTTTCTGCAAATGATACTAGGGCACGTTTTGGTAAAGAAAACACGCCATCTCTTATGTCTTCTATTTTACCGAGATTGCCTGCATTTTCTCCACTCATAACAAGTACCGTGCAGCCCTTTTCGAACTTTATATGTTGAGTGATTTTTACATCAGGCAGCTGAATAACACAAGTATCTCCAACGTCCATGTTTTGGTCGCTTATTAGAGTTTTGCCGTCATGAAAGCCGTACTGAAGTCTGCCACCCTTAGTCATTCCCTTGCTGGTTACCTTGACAATCTTAACATGTTTATCATTCTCGTCCGTAATCGAAACTGGTACAAGCAAGCGCGAATCGCGGGGTACAAACCTATATGCTTGTCCAGTAGGAGCTAGTTCAACTACATCCATTACGCCAATTGCGAAATTAATACGTCTTATAGTAACGCCATCCACCTTGACCTTACCAGTATTTGTTATTTTTGCTGCCTCGCTCATTGTGTGGGCTAGTTTCAATATATCTCGCAGGGCAATGCCTAATGGATATGATTTGTTTTTCGAATGAGGCCCAGGCTTGGCCTTAAGAGCAAAGCGACCTTGCTTTCTTTTAATGTTCCAGAATGTAGGGGCCATTTGTCTCTTGAGCTTTGTACTACCGCCCATCTTTGCCATTATCTCTCGCCCCTCTTTCCCTCTTCAGTTTGGTTCGTGATCCCAGAGTTATCAGCCCTACTCTTTCTCTTATTGTTCTCCCTCTCTTGGGTGTAGTTAGTGTTCTCGTTCCCGTTTACTGAAGTTTCCTTTGTTCTATTCTTTTTTGACCGCTTTTTGATCATACCTCCTCTTTTCGTAGTATTATTGGTACGCTTTTTCTTCTTCTTTTGATCGCTATCGCTTTTTGCTCGAGTCACTTGTTTTTCTTTTTCTTGCTGCTGATTTTCGCTACGTATTTTGTTCTGCCTATATTTGTCGTCAAGGTTTAATCCAGAAACTCTGACATTTGAGGAGTGGATTTGGACTTTTACATTTCCGCCGCGGACTTTTTCTCTTTGTACGCCTTCTATTGAAAGTGTTCCGCGCTTAGTATTGACCTTTTCCACTTTGCCCTCTATTCCTATGTATTCTCCCCGCATAACTCTAACAGTGTCCCCTTTAATCACTCGAATGCTGCGTCGATTGTATTGCTTTCGCAAATCATCCGTTAGCGTAGAGCATATACTTTTATCTCGAACGTGCTTTGGAGGGGAGCCAATAGTTTCAAGTCGTGCGATTAAATTTGTTGACATTTTTAGATCAAAAACGCTCCTAAATGATAAGAGGAGCCAAATTCGCTATCCTGGGCCATTTTTCTGCTGCTTCTGCAGCAACTGGCCCCTTTATATCGGTTCCTTTGATTTCTCCTTCTGGAGTCACAAGAACTGCAGCATTGTCCTCAAATCTCACTCTTACCCCACTTACCCGGTTGATTGGATATTTCTGTCGCACTATTACGGCTCCGAATATTTGCCTGCGTAGTTCTGCAGGTCCCTTCTTCACGGTAACAGTAACGAAGTCCCCAACCGCAGCAGACGGCAGTCTCGAATGTCTTCCCTTGTATCTGGTAACTTGAGCAATACGCAAGACCTTTGCGCCAGTATTGTCTGCGCATACTAGTTCTGCAGTAATAGGTAGCGCTCTTGTTATATAGGGTCTGAATTCTTCGACCCCTTTTGCTGATACTGCCCTAGTCTTCGCCGCCATTCCTATTATTCACCTCTATAACGACAAACGAGACAGTCTTTGACAGCGGTCTACATTCAGCAATTGTCACGTCAGACCCTTCTTCTACATCTACGCAATCAGGAACATATGCATGCATCTTGGATCTACTTCTTTCATTTCTCTTGTATTTGCCAACTGAACGAGGAAACTCTCGAGCTACCACTGCCATGTTTTTTGCCTTATTGCTAACAACCGTTCCTCTTAGCAACTTTCCTCTTATTGGCAAAGTACCATGAAAAGGACAAAACTTGGCTTCGCATGATTTCCTTGGCGGAGCGACAGAAACGCCTATGTTTCTAACCATCGATTATCAACACATCCCTTCACTTTCTCAACGGTTCTTTGAGATTCGGTCCTCTGGTCTTCCAATCAATGACGAGCCTGATATATAGCAACTATAGCCAGAATTTAAATCAAGCCTGATTCTCCTGGCTACCGACTTTGGGATCTTCTTCATGCCTCGACTTGTTTCTATGCCAATCATATTTTTTGTTTCCAGAATTATTCTACCAGACAAATCAGCCAGAAATCTGTTGGAGCATTGTTCTATCGTAGCTTTAAGACCGATAATCTCGTGTGATAAGATATTCTCTCTTGTAATCATTTTGCTCATTCATACCTCTTTTTCGTTTAAAATAGTCAATATCCTGGCTATATCTCTTCGTATATATTTGATGTTGCCCGTTTGTTTCTTCAAGGTTCCTTTGGCGCTCTCTGATCGGAGCTTTGAGAGTTCTGCCTTTAGATCTGATAATTTTCCTGAAAGATCGGTTTGGTTCATTTCCCTGAGGGTCCTAAGCTTAGCCCTGGCCATTGGGATTTCCTCCTACTGGAACAGCTTTTTCTTCCTTCGGTTCCTGTCTTAATTGCTGGTTTTCTGCTTCTGGCCGTGGCATTCTGCCCGCATTTTCAACTTCTTGCGATTGTTCTTGTTGTCGTTGCTGTTGTTGTTGCTGTGAGTGCTGTTGTGGCTGTTGCTGGCTCTCGTGCTGTTTTTCTTGTATTGGTTGTTCATCGATAGCCCCAGCAGCTGCAGCTCCTGGTTCCTCATCAGTATATTCAAATTCTTGAGGAGTTTGGTCTTTTAATGCGATTCGCAATTGTATGCCCATAAGTCCCATTTTTGAAAGAACATGGGTGATGCCCACTTTTACAACCTTTTCTGATACATCACCACTCTTGGGAAGAACACCAACTGAATGTTTTTCAAAATGAGCACGTTCGCTTCTCAGCTTTCCTGAGACTGTCACCTCTGCGCCCAGCGCACCTGCATTATTTATCGTATTTATCGTCCAAAGACAAGCTCTTCTAAATGCTGTGCCTCTCTCTATTAACTGCGCGATTCGGTTGCACATTATTTTAGGATTCAGTTCTGGAACTTGAACTTCCATAACGGATATTTGAGGATTAGTCAGTCCGAACTTGGTCTCCAATTTAGAAGTTACGTCTTTGATACCGACACCTTTTCTGCCAATTACGAGTCCAGGTCGTGTAACATATAATGTTATTCTAGTTCCGATGGGTGTTTTTTGTACATCTGCTCCTCCATACCCTGCTTCTCTTAGTGTTGAAGAAAGGTACTCGTCAAGTTCCATGTTGCGGTAATTGTTTTTCATAACGTTTTTTACTGCGCTCATTATTCAGATGCCACCTCCTGTGCAACAAGTTCTACATGGACTAGGGTGTCAATTTTGGGGCTTGACCTTCCCATCGCGCGAGGCGTAAACCGCTCCAATTTTGTGCCTTTATGAACTACAGCACTTACGATCTTTAGTCTGTCAAGATCCATTCCTTTATACTCACCATTTGACTCTAAATTATCAAGCAATCTCAGAAATTCACCTGCTGCTTTTTTTGGAAACCTACCTGAAAAGAAACCGTCGCGAATGTTTGATCTATGTGCAACTTCATTGTTATACCTTCTGAATGGCACAGCTATTTGCTTGGCTATAACATTCTCCAAAAATTCCCTCGCTTTTTCAATCGACATCCCTTTTATTGCAAGCGCAATTTCTCGAGCATGTTTATGCGAAATATCCTTCTCTCTGAGAGCAGCCCTCACATGTTTTGTTTTGTCAAAATTTTGAAACGCATAAGAATATGTAGGCATCTGGCAGTCCCTTTATTACTTTAGCGGCACGTAGAGGCTTGATCTCGAAGCACCAACACCAGGAGCCCCATGCTGAACCCGCTTGTTTGTGATTGCGTATTCTCCCAAATAATGACCCACCATTTCTTTTCTAATATTAACCGCAGAAAAATCCTTGCCATTATGAACGCTTATAGTGAGTCCTATCATATCAGGTAAGATTATCATATCTCTGATATGCGTTTTCAGAGGTCCATTGAGCTTTCCTTCTCTGGCTAGTTTTATGTGCTCTCGCAGCTTCCTTTTTTGATCATCCATGTAAGAAGATACTCTTTTATCCAAAGACCTTCTTTGTCTCGCGTTTAAAAGTGGTAATAGCGATTCTACAGATAACGTTTGTAACTGTTCAGCTGTATAACCTTTAAATTTGAATTCACGAACCAATTCTATCAGTACTTTCAAAGAACAACTACTTTTAAATCTAACGTGTGTATGCTTGCTTGCATCCAAAATCCCATGACTTAGGCTAGCAGTTGGTTGATTAGGTCTTTTTTCCGCATGTCTAGACAAGGCCAAGCTTTGTTGCAAGATCTCTGGCACCTTCAGGAGCTCCAAATTTCACTACCGCTTTTTTGCCACGAACAGTCCTAAATGTGTTAACATCGCTTATGTCGGAAGCATACAAGCTCTGCAATGAATCTGCGATATTTCTTTTGTTTGCCTTATCGGCGACGATAAAAGTCAATTTATTTTCTCTTTCTATCATGTTGAAGGTCTTTTCAGTTATGTATGGCTCCTTGATAATCTCTGCTGCTTGATCAGGACTCAATGTAACGCTGTTTTTGCGCGTCTTCTCATTTTCATTTTTGTTATTATTTTTATTTTTATTATTTCTAATACTTTTATTGTTTTTGTCAGTTTTCTCGAAATCGTTCTTCTTCTTCTTCCTGTTAGTCATTTAGATTGAACCATCATCTCCTTGATTCTTTCCATAGCAGGCTTTTTTATGTTGTCTAGTTCTTTGATTGCGCTTTCTGAAAATATTGTCAATCTTATTGGTTTTGATCCAGGAGCAAAATCCAGTACACTCAAATCCTTTACTTGCTTGATATCTATACCTCTAATCGACCCAGATAGCCTGAGGATATTCTTGTATCTTTGATCTTTATTGCTAATGCCACTTCTAGTGGCATAGTCATTAGCGTTATCTTGTTTGGGCACACTGCTGCCATCACTGCCTATAATAATAATGGCGCTTACGGCTGAGCGTCCTCGTCTACCCCTTCGTCTACCAGTACCAGATTGCGGCTTTCGCGAAGTATCAAGTCTATGCAATTCATCCTTTAGACCTAGCGCATTGAGCAGTTTTAACAAATCCTTAGTTTTTAATATATCTTCAACTTCATCGGAAACTATAATGGGAAAACTTGAGATGTTCGATACTCTATGACCACGTCTTTCAACGAGATCCTTTCTGGCAGTCGCCGCTATGGCCGAACATAATGCTAGTTGCTTCTCTTTTTGGTTAAGCTTTTTGTAGATATTCTTCCATGATTCTGGCGGATGTGCCACCCTTCCCTGCCTTATGCTTGCGACACCCGCAGCCTGTCCTGCACGTGAAAAACCTTCACCCCTTGCCCTGGCTATTCTTGCTATCCCCAGTCCTGTGTTGCGAGATTCTGCGCTAACCACTTCTCCAGCCATGGGATATCTGCCTTGTCGTTGGTACGAGTGTGACAACAAATTCACATAAGCTTTGTGAATAACGTCATATCTGTACGGTGTTCTAAAGATGGACGGTAAATCTATTGTACCAGACTCGCTACCATCTAACTGGTAGAGTTTTGCCTGAATGCTCATTTAACAACTACCTCTAAAACTTTCGGTTCTATTACTTTCCTCTGGTGAGATCTGAGGGGTTGTCTTATCTTAAGAAGCCTTTTTGGAACGCCAGGTACAGAGCCTCTTAAAACCAAATAATCCCCTTTTACGAACCCAAAATGCTTAAACCCTCCAGATGGATTAATTAGATTTGCCTCGTCATTATCCATACTGTTCTTACTTTCGGCATTTGAAAGAATTAGGATCCTTTTATTATATTCTGTTCTTTGATGGAAACCCCTCTGTCCTTGTCGGGCAACAGTGTACATGACTACAGCCGGAGAGATAGGACCTAGGGTGCCCACTGCACGCACACTCTTGCGTGATTTATGTTGCTTTCTCTTGACGCCGAATCTAGTTATAGGTCCTTCTACACCTTTTCCTCTTGTAATACCAAAAACATCGACGTATTGGCCCAGCTGAAAAACTTCCGATACTTTAACTTGTTTGCCTAAAAGAGCCTTTACATAATCGTATTGCTCTTTGACGTTGCTGCCAGAAACTGCAATCTCAAATACAAACGGTTTCTTTTGTGGAATATTAACTTCATTAGGTAAGACCGCGACTATTGCCATAATAGAGCTTACTCTGTTCAGGGACTGTTCAGCCTTAGAAAATCCGTCTTCATCCGTAACCTTAATTTGGAATTTTCGTCCCAATTCTTTCAATGGGTCCCTCCCATAGACATCAAATATTGCGTGTTTGCCATAATGGTCATGGCTGTAACCGCGTATTCCAATAATCCTTATCGGTGGACAAACTACAACTGTGGCTGGGTTCAATAGCTTTTTTCCAAAATTTGGTGTTTTTTCTCTATCATCCATTGTTAATACATCTATTTCACCTGCTTTGAATCCAGCAAAACCAACCAGATTTACCTTGTCAGTATTAACTACCGGCCAGGTCCTCACTCTGGGCTCTAGACTCTTTGCTCTAGCCCTCGGTCTAAATGCTATACTACCTCTTCTTGGGGCGCTATACTTGCGATGACCCATGGACAGACCACGATTTAACTTGCCCTTTAATAAATTTATAATCTAGTTTTCTCGTTTTATCATTATTTGCGACTCATTATTTTATTGTACTTTTATAGAGCCTATGGCCAGTTAATCAAAATCTTAATCAGCATCATGCTTAGGGCTCAAGTGCTGCGAATTTTGTTTGTGCATATTTAATGTCAACTCCTACTCTTATTAATAATAATAATAATAATAATTCATTTCTTAGTGGCTACATTTTGACCGTATCTATTTGGAGATTATTGTTAAGGATAGCTAATGTACCAAATATCGCTTCCTCTAATCTTACAGTTTCTGTTCCTTGAAAAGGGAACATGTTTAGTGTAAATTTATAATTCTTAATATTTTGGCCTTCTCCAGAAAGAATCTGCTCAACCGCTCTTTTAGGAGCCCCAAACACGATCAACAAATTCCTTATCCATTTGAGACTTTTGAACAGTTCATCTTCTTTGACTTTAAAAGAGGACCCATTCCGCGATGTGATTACGATTTCAGCATTCCCCTTACTTTTGATCTCTTTGAGTAACATATGTAGACTTGGAACCTCAACAATATCATAGCCCCAGTAGCCGTCATTTGTATCCTCAATAGAGGCTTTTGTAACGCGCAGTTTTGGATGTCCTGAAATGAATTTGACATTAACCTTTTTGCCCTCCTCTGCAGATGAGATATTGTCACAGGGAATCATCATACCCAACCCCACATCTACGTGCATTGTGCCTTTGAACTTTAGGGCCACACCTACTCGTATTTCACCAGTTTTAATTGACTTTATGTTTTCGAATTTCTTATGATGAGGCGCCTTGATTGGATGAAGAATCCCCGCGAACTCCAATTCTGGAGTTAGAGGATATAATCTCCTCCTTAGATATTGTGGAGTATCTAAGTATCCCAAAATTGTCTTTAAAATACGCGAATCATTCTTTTGTATGTTGGATGTTTTATCATGGTAGATGTAAACTCTCTTTACTCTAAATATCGAAAACGCTCTAGCGAACTGAGAGATCTTGATGCTCTTATCGCGCTTTGCTTGTTGATCTGAAATTGACGAGTCAGGAATAGCGACCCAAAACTTGGGAGGCACTTTACGACAAAAGGAGGCATTAGGATAAGGAGAGCCGTTAGTATCGGTTGCCATTCATCGATCTTGTTTTTCTCGTTCTATCCCTTTTAGCTCTACTTCTTCTCCTTCTCCTTCTCTAAGAAGCTGTTTAACCATTCGTTCATGGGACGTGTATTGAGCGAACGTGACTTGTCTTAATGTACCGCATTTATCTATCAAGATTGTAGATGGAGTACCTTGAAGACCATATTCCTCAAATGTTTCTGCGTAATATTGTCTTGACTCGAAATATTTCTGCACACGTTCGATGAGCATCAATTTGTATTTCTCATCTACTGAAGATAAGTTGGCCGTCGAAGACTCTACAAAGCTAATAGCTTTGGTTTTACTTGCATTATGATTTTCTTTTTTTAGTGAATCAACTGCAACAGGAAAAGGAATTCGGTAAGGAAGCGTTTTTTCATTTAGTAGCTGACCAGACTGTCGCAACGCATTACGAGTCTCACCGATAACTTCTTGTTTATCGATCAGCAACTTCAGATTATCTACTGTGTTTTTGTCATAATCTTCAAACGCAGTAGCAAGCCCTATGACCTTAACCCCGTTTTGTCCGTAACGTTGATGAATCCTAATGGCATCCGGTATTGCATACAGGAAACAGCCAGGGCAATTTACTTGAAAGACCTCGACTAGTATAACGCTGCCTTTTTCCTGCTCAATATTTGTAGGTTTTCCACCAAACCAGGCTGAAATAATAAGATTGGGTGCCTTTGAGCCGATTTTAGCAACCATAAACCAAATTTGCAGCAGTGTTATTTAAATTGCTGCAACAAAGTGCCAGGATTGTATCCACGAATATAGATGTACGATCCAGCTGACTACTTTAAAATCATTATCATTTGTTTCCGCTGCCTGCTTTTTGTCTAGCCATAGACGCATATCTATCTATGTCACTTTCTTCTACTTTGCGCATCAATTTGGTTTGATCATCTATGACAGCCATCTTTATATGTCTAGTGCCAGTTTTATCTTCGCTCACAAGGTAAATTGATTCTATAGCCAGTGCGCTTGCATCCTCCATAGAGATATCATCGTTGTAACTTTTTTCTAGGAACTCTGTGACTTGGTCGCTGCCTGCCCCTATGGCAACTGCGTCATACCCTATGTAGGTGCCACTTGGATCAGTCAAATAAAGCGCAGATCCACTTTTGTCCACGCCTGCGAGGATAAGTGCTACTCCAAATGGTCTAACCCCCGCATATTGAGTAAATTGTTGTGCCATGTCTGCAATGTTTTTTGAAACCGCTTCTACGTCAACTGGTTCATCATAAATTAGCCTGTTGCTCTGTGCAAAGAACCTTGCATGATCAACCTGGGTTCTTGCGTCAGGTATATATCCTGCGGCCGCAACACCAATGTGATCGTCAACTTGGAAAATTTTCTGAGTTACGCTTGTCATCTGCAATTTCCTGGCCTTTTCTTCGACTGCTAGAATAACACCGGTTTTGCTTTTTACTCCAATGGCTAGTGTGCCACGTCTAACGGTTTCAATTGCATATTCAACCTGATATAGTCTGCCATCAGGGGAGAAAACAGTAATAGCTCGGTCATAACCTGCTGCTGCTGGTAACAATACATTTTCTACTACTTTGCAATGTTTA
>JBKPMK010000425.1:0-2131 GCA_046732115.1 Thermoproteota archaeon | reverse complement strand
GCTGTATTCTTTTACGTCTGACAATTTCCTTGTCTATCTCTTCCTGTTTTATTTGTTCTCCTCTACGTCCCGGTGTTTTCCCTTGCTGATGACTCACATTTCTTCTTTCTTCAGCCATTTCATCACCTTGAGAGTAGCTGCCAGCACCTAGCTGCCATTTTTTCTTTTGCAGCTCCTGTGCATATCTTTCTCTAAAAAATTTCTCTTCCTCTGTATCATCATTAGACATGTACTCTATTTACTATCTGTATTAAATGAATTAAAATATTTCCACGGTTGTTATAGTATCGTTTTGTTCCACTGCCTCTTATATCAGCTACTTTACCAAAAGTAACATACTATACTAGGGAAAGTATCATCATATAGATGATAGAGCATTTGACATTAGGTGGGTATTCCACAGATTTGATAAAATAGTTGTATAGTCTGATGTGAGGCTAATTCAGATAAATTCAAACCATGTTGCCTTGCCTCCACAGATAGCTGTCTAATTGAATCAAAGTCCAAACTTTCAAGTCCAGCTTTGTAATCGGCGATGATACTGCTGACTGTCCCCGCTCCTATGTTATTCTGGGCAGCAATGGTATCACGGGGGATACCGGAAATCCAATCCTTAATTACGTTTCCTCGCGTCTTCTCATCTGTTAACGGCGGCATATACCATATAGAATAATGTTATAAAAGGTTATAAGTATTCGTCAGATGCTCGTCAGACGAGTAGTCAAGTAACCGTCATCTGGAATTGGAATGGAAATGGACCTACATAATAGGTGCTATAATAGTATTCCACTGATGACATTACATCATCCCAATGCAACAGATAGCTGTTTCAAGAAGAGTCACTGGTTCCGCCAAATAACGGAATTCGGGGCAAATGGTTATTCTGAATAGAGGTTTGCCTTGAGCCAACTAACCTGCGTTGTTTCAGTAAAAAGAGATAGTTACGGTAAAAGCTAAAGCTACGACTGCATTACTATAATATGTAGCTAATTGACATTCAAAGACTTATCTTTTACGTTGACCATCTATGACCACATTTAAGACAACGGTATTCAAAACCCGCCTTATCTTTTGAGTCAGTAGCTACTACCTTGTTGTCTTTACAGAGTGGACAATCCATTTATCATTCTATATTTAACTGCATGTACTTAAGGCCATCCATATCTCTTTGAATGATTTTCACAGGACATGTTCTTAGCAATATACTTAAAATGAAGCTGCAGGCAATGGAACTATTCAAAGATACACGTCTTGTCAAGCTGGATCTCTCAAATGCTACAACCACCGATAGCGCCTTGAATTATATCAGTAGCAAGCAATCATAGCAGCAGAAGAAAGGACATGATTTGGATTGAAAATCAAAAGCATGCTTTGATCAGCTTTAAGAAAGACGTACTCATCCTTCTCTTCATCAGATACGAATTCCAATCCTAAAATATTGATGTAGACATCCTTCATTTTTAAGCGCAATGTCAAATTGTTACGCAGACATTTGCACTTAGGGTAAAGTATCAAGAAGATAAAAGTCAGGATTTTAAAATTATAAGCAATCGGATAATAATAGATGTATTTGAGTGTACTAAATGCGGAGAATATGGTGAAAAATATCGATGATCGTAACTTTATCCTGACATTGCTAATACACTCAAGAAATTCGGGGTAGTATTTCTATTCAAAAATTATGTTGACACACATCGTCTAGAAGTAACGAGGTACTCACCAAGCAAGGTCGGGATGCGTCTTATGATAATTTGCTTCAACTATAATGCGTTGTCTGAAAACTTCTTCTGACATTATATTTTCATAATGGGTGGATACTCCAACTAGTTAAATCAGAAATTGATACGGAAGAACAAGATCAGATAAAATAATCTCAGCTTTTCATAAATTAGTCAACTATGAGTCGTACATAGATTGGACGTATGCAAAAATTAAGGGTGAATTATGAAACCAAAACTAATAGTGTAGCCCTTGTCGCTACTCATCAGGTTTTGGATTAAGAAGTCAGTAGGAGCTCTTGACAGGACAAAGAAAAAGAAGATCACAGCAATTACGATAACTATTACAAGTATTAGTACAATGGATTTAACATTCAACATATTGAATGGATACGAAGTGCAATTACAAAAAC
>JBKPMK010000424.1:0-1579 GCA_046732115.1 Thermoproteota archaeon | reverse complement strand
GAGCTCTTTTGTAGCAACCTCTGGACGAGGGGTAAACATATGTCCTAGACTTGATAACACTATGTCAAATGAATTATCAGGAAAGGGAAGATCTTCAGCATCACCATGTTTCCACTCAATCCCTTCCGTTACCCCTGCAAGGGCTGTTTCTTCCTTCGCGCGTTCCAAAAGTTCGGGTGTGAGGTCTATCCCAATTACTTTCGCCCCTGCTCTGCATGCACTGATGGCCGTAATGCCAGTACCACATGCTACGTCGAGCACATGTTGACCACGACTAACACTAGCGGCGCGTACTAAGTGAGCAGACATAGGAGAAAGGAAGGTTGCTATGTCATTATAAGAACCCAAGGCCCAAGTTGCCTTCGCTTTCTCCTTTAGATCTGCAACGGGCTGGCTCAAATCAAATCTAGAAAGCCCTGCCCAGTAATAAGGCTTATGTTCTATGGGATGAAATTGCTATTTGTTATATAATGAACGTCGTTAGCTTTAAAATTAACGCTGCAAGAGAACAGGCGGCTATATGTTCTCTTGCAGTTTCATATGTAGATCAACTAGTTCATTAGAACGTCACTCAGCTATATCGCTTACTTTTTTTTGGTCTGTTGACCGAATGTATCTTTGATTGTCACAATAGTTTTTAGCTTTTTCTACTATCACATTGAGTACCACCGACTTAATCCGAAGAAGCAACAGGAAGACTACTATCAGGCCCGCTGCTTCTCTCAGGCTTCATGCATTTTTCCTACGAGCTACAAGTAAGGTACTGGATTCTAACTAACTAACTTCCCATTCTTCTACTTCGTATGTAAAAAGTTGTTCTTGATCTATAGATATGAGTCTGAGTCTCTCCTTTTGCGCTTTTTCATCATTAGTCCATATAGAATTTATAAACCCTGCACGTCGATTATCTATTGATGCAGTTCCCTTTGGATAACTTGTAACAATATACACTTTATTCAGTGAGACCATAATTGTTTATACCTCTCTTTCGTTCCTCTTACATGTTTTCATACCGACATAGAAAATCAACATTTGGTTCACTAGATTCTTTTACGAATGTCAAGTCTATTATATTGTGTATTTATCATCCTCTGACATGAAGCCACAAAGGCAGGACAGACTGGGTATATGTTTTTTGGTTTTATCACCATTTACAAATGACGATCCCAAAAAGAAGCGGACAATAGGTCTATTCCAAGCTTGTTAGGCATAGATGTACTCTCAAAAATTCAAGGCAACTGGATATGAGTGGAACTTATATGTACGTACAATTCCACTTTATTATTATTGAACTATAAATTACCATTCATTTTAAGTCCCGAACGTTCTTGTACTCTTCTACTACTCTAACATTTTGATCAAAATCAGGACTGTATGTAGCCTTTTGTCCATATGGTGTAGATTTAAATGATTCAAAATCACGCGCATACTGATCACCTGGTGGCTCTGCTCCATGATGATACTTGCCGAGAATCTCTTCTTCACTTATTAAAAGCCATAATACTTTACCATCATAAGCATCAGCAACGTATTTTGGAATCCAAAATTTGTCTTTTTTTACAGTTCCTTTTTCCAAGCG
>JBKPMK010000423.1:0-8447 GCA_046732115.1 Thermoproteota archaeon | reverse complement strand
AGGTATAACTGCCCATAACATGCCAATACCGACGAACGCAACCAAGGTAGCTACTATTTTTCCCACGAATGTAACCGGATAATATTCACCATATGCTACAGTAGTAATTGTTTCAACAGCCCACCAGAGTGCCTGACCAGGTGTTGTTATAGATGCCTCCGAATTACCAGCCTCAGCTAAGTATTCAGCGAATGCCCCAACAATTATAGTGATTGCAGCAAATAATCCTAACAAAACGATTTCGTTATTCCCCAACCGTGACACTAGATTATAGAGTCGAGCGGTTCTGAAAAATGCAATCCATTTGATGTCATAAGGAAAAGCAGATAGCAAAACCAATGGTATCATTGCAGCAAATTCATACCAATGAATTAAAATAAATCTTAACTTGTGATCGGATTCTTTGATCCTAGAGTAGAAATCTCTTGCTAACAATGCCACGACAATCAGGTCGAAAATATAGATTAATAGTTTCTCGGTTCCATTTAGTGGAAAGAGATAGACAAGAAGAACTAGTACTATAGAAGCAAGGCCAAGTATTGCAGTTATTCCATTCCACGGTTTATTCATTCTATTAACATAAGTAAAGGTCGTATAAAGGAAATACTGGGCGGATTATTGATATATACAATAATAATATAAGACGTGCAGATCTTTTTGACAACGTAATTAAGTGTGAAAGATTATTACATATGGTTGCGTACTGAAAGATGCATTATCTCCAATTTGTCATTTTAAAGCAACTAGAGTCTAAGAGACGTGCATGTGCAGAGTCGATTCATACCCCTATTTCAGATCACGTCTTGTGCGGTAAAATCAATGACTATTTCATGTACATTAACAAAAAATATGCTATTACGACGACAGTTTGACTGAGACAGGATGCCACATGCTGGCAATTATATGAGAGTTAATAATAAAATCTTCATGAGGTTTTTGATTTAGATGCCTTTCAATATTGTTCAGCAGCGGCCATTTTTATTCGTTAATAATATGTGAATTCCATATGCAAGTCTAAATAACATATAAACATCACAATATATATAATTATATAGATATCTATTATGTCAGAAACTCTTTAAATGAATAATATGGCAGAAGTCTTTTATGCGCATTCTTACAATAATCTAGCAGTGTTAGCATCGCAAGATAGATCTCCACGATGGCTTAGATTCTTACAAGTTGTCTTAGGGCTAGTTTCAATTGGGCTCTCAATAGCAGCATTAGCTTCTCCAGCATCTGCTATTGTGACTGTAGTTATACTGATTTCAGTAGTTCTGTTCATAGTTGGAATTGAAAGAATTGCAAATGGGATATCTGCAGCATCCACCAAAGTATCATCTAGTATTGTAAATATTGGAATAGGAGTACTAGTATTGATACTAGCCTCTGTAGCTATGGCATATCCACTAGAGTCTGCAGCGTTTTTAATAGTATTAGGAGCAATCGCCCTGTTGTTTAGTGGTATTGCAAGATTAATACATGGGTTTGTGGATAGCAACAACGCAGGCTGGTCAAGAGCTGCTCTTCTTTTCGTCGGAGTATTAAGCATCATTATATCTCTCATAGTTTTAGCACATCCTGCCAGTATCGGCATTCCTCTTTTGGCATTTATGATATCAGTAGTACTCATAATTATTGGAATAGAGATGATAGCCTTAGGAGTAGCAGGCAGACGAAGGTTCAGTTCAAGAGCAACCGAAGAA
This sequence comes from Thermoproteota archaeon, assembly GCA_046732115.1. Taxonomy (GTDB): domain Archaea; phylum Thermoproteota; class Nitrososphaeria; order Nitrososphaerales; family Nitrososphaeraceae; genus JAFAQB01. Next base: position 6,741 of record JBKPMK010000423.1, on the reverse strand, counting down.
AGTTTGCTGTAATAGATTGTTTAGTTCTGTCAGAAGACCCCCATAGACATGACATGAAAAATGAAGGGATGGGAAGCAAAACAAAACGAAGCAAAACGAAGTAAAAATGGGTACAAGTAAGGACAAAGTAAGCAGCAGTTCTGTTGTAGCATATGCATCACAATCTATACTATTGTATAAGAGTGAAACTAATCGAAGGTTTTAATACTTTCAATTCATGAGCTATTTCTGTTTGACTCATACAAGCTCGAATTTCAGATTTTTGTCTCATAAATAACATAACATGACATAGTTCAGTTTTTAGCTTTATCTATTAAGGTTAACATATATATTTCTTCTAGCTACCCCTGATTTAAGGGGTCACAGTTACAGGTTCAGACATTGTTGCATTATCTTTTCCCATGCCAGATATGGTCTTTTGTATGAAATTCCAAAAATTTTTCTCAAATGCGTGTGCTCTATAACCTGATACTGCAGCTGCAGGAATTGCAGCTATTCCCGCAGTAAGAACACCCGCTATAGCTGCTGGAACTATTATATCCTTACCCCAAGCACCTGTGCGTAAAATTAATTCATAGTTACCCTCTGTGCCGCTTATCATTACCTCAACATCCCGTATATTTCCAATGATAACACTAGCTTTAGTACCTTTATGTGCCTTTAAACCCCAATAATTATCCTCCTTGTCTTCGTGGATTATGTCGAGTTTTTGGTCTTTGAGATATTTTCTTATTTGGTCATATATCTGTGAAATCTCTACATTCTGTAGGACTACGTGCTCTTGTCTCATACGTATACATAAAAACACAATTATATAAGGAGATAGGCGTGCTCATTTATTGCAATACTTCACGCTTAGTTTTACAATGTGTTGCATATTTATGCTTGATATGTACAGCAATTCATTTCTCTGGCATAAAAGGAAGTTAGCTATATGCATTTTTATGTACTATGATGTATTGATTAGCTTTGTCATCTTCATTGCTGTCACTAGATGGTTTTAGCTTCTTTTTTGGCAATTACTCCAAGGCCAACTTGTAGAATGAGAGTCATGATGGAGGTCGCCGACGTAACTGTTCTTCTGTTTCCATAAATTTTATCATCTCGCGACATACATATAAGAGACATACATGCACTGCATTGTACTGCAATAATAAATATCAAAAATATATTTTCTAAAAAGGCTACAATGTTTTAATACCCATTGTCGATCCTATTTTTTAGGCACTATGTATTAAAGAAAACATAAATACTACCATGAGGAAGATGTTCTAGATTTGACATACATAAAGAACAATAACGACAATATTATAACAAAATGTTCAAAGATAAGATTAGCTCCGATTACGAAAAGAACGACAACGCTCATGATTGCTGTGTGTATTCCTTTAGTATTAGCAATTGTTGTAGGTTCTATTCCTCATCAGGTAGCTAATGCGCAGCTTACCGGCGCACAGCAACAGGCTCTTCAAAGCCTTGCGACTACAGGCTTTACTAATCAACAGACAGTAGCTGTTGGCGGGCAGAATTTTTCGATCCCATATAGTATTAGAGAGGGTCAAGTTGTTGCAATAGTACCAGCTCCACCCACAACTAGCCTAGATGTAATCCTTGCGCCGACGCAATATGCTAAAACTTATGGGGTATTCACTATAAAGATACCCAGACACCTATTGGATTCCAAAAATCCAGATGGTACTGATAAAGCATTTCGACTAACATTAGATGGACATGGTTTATCATGGAAACAACTGCAAAGCAGCAATACCGATAGAACACTAGGACTTTACTTTGGGGCCAGCAATGGTTTCGTACAAATATTCGGTACCCAAATGGCACGCTAGAATGGATTGAATAATAATAGATATCTACCATTCAATTTTTATTTAATTTTTCATTCAATAATAATCTGACTAGTCTTTCTGCTTTTGACTGAATGCTAATTTAAACTTGAATGTTGCAGCTTTTTGAATAACTACTACAACTACGGTAAAAAATCCTGACTGGAAAGTCCACTTGAGGCTTTGTAATCATGGGTAGATCAAGTATGCACAAACAGAGCTACAACAAGCACATTAAGTATCGAAATCTAAAACCGCCACTTAAATTAGCAATAATATTTTAAAGAATATCTAATCCTGTATATCCATAGCAGTCGGTATTCTCTTTGATAACTGTACTAATGTGTCTAGATTTGTAAAGAGTCTAATCATATCTGTATCTTCATTTTTCACATTTCCTCTTAGAAGGATCTGATTTTCAGACTCAGTATAAAATGAAATCGATTTTTGACCTGGATTCTGGTTCAAACCAGTTGGCACAATTAAAGTAGTATCAGGCCACCCTTGTTGAATGTTAATTTTATAAAATATAGAAGAATCAGTAGTAGCGTCGCCTTGTAGGTAACCGTCTCCGAGATTTAAACTTAGATTGAGTTTCACATATAGAAATATCCCACAGTTCTATTTATCATTGTTGTGTGTTAGTTTTGATTAGGTTGTGAGCATTTGAGAATTTAAAAATAAAGAGATATACACAACAATAAAGAGAATGCTGGTAACATTTACAAAAAATAGATTACTTGATATGATACAAGTCTGAATATAATATACACATACATGTATATCCTGTTGCATTTATGCAAATCAAGATATAACTAATGTTAACACCAATCTTAAGATCCGACTCTTTTCATCTTTGAACCACATTTGGGACATGCAATTTGCTTATGCAGTGTTCCACAACTCATGCAATAATATTTTAGCGAACTGTCTCCAAACGTTGTAGAAGAAGATAGTGAACCAAACATTCCTCCTCCACTACCTCCAATCCCCATCCTCTTCATCATTCTCTTTCTCATGTAGAAGTTAAGCAAAATGAATACCCCTATTATAGTAACTAGCGATATAGGAAATGGTACTAACATAGAAATTACAATGCTAATACCAAATGATATTCCAAGCCACATCAGTTGATTGATTATAAATTGTTTATTATTATTATTATTATTATTATAAGAATTCATCTTTTTCACCCCTAACCGTGCCTTTTGTTAAGGTTACCATTGCTCAAAAAATCGATAATAACTTCTTCCTCTTTTTGTTTTGCAATTAACATTAATTTAATGTATCTTATTGATATATATTAATATATACTGAGGCATAGAGTTATAGTTTATATTAGTTTCCAATCGATAGCATTATCATGTCCAGTACTAAAAAGGAGCAACAACGAAAAGATGAAGATATAACACCAACTACAGTTACCAATACACAAACTGCTACGTCATCATCTTCTTCACAAATAAAGCAGCAACAACAACAAGCAGTCGATAAAGCAATAGACGAGACTAAAGACAACATTAGAAGAGCAGCAGATGAAGCAAGAAAAGATATTCCACGTTATACCCAAGCTGTTAATGAATATCACGAACATACAATTCAAGTAACTGTAGAGATGACCAATTACTACTTAGAATCACAAAAAGAGATAATCAATTCATTTCAATCAGCATGGGTTCCAGCAATAGAGAGGACATATGCCGCTTTTTGGAATTATTGGATGTCTCCTAGGACGTTAACAGACATATACGCTAGGACTGTCAGCAATATTGCAGATAATACAATTGCTACAACAAGGCTTGTAAATAACGCTATATTTTCAAACCTAGAGGTATTCAAAACATCTATTCACGTCACAAGATACAATCTAAAGGAATTCTCTAGAATAGGAGTTAATGCAGCAAGGACATTTGAACAAACATCAAGAGATACTACAGCAAGGACATTTGAACAAACATCAAGAGATACTACAGCAATAACAGGCTCAAAGACTGAATTATCATCGTCGTAGAATTTTCTTTATTATTTTTATTACTTTCAAAGAAATATGTATGCATTAACCTTCTAATCGCTATGCAGCTGTACATAGGCATTGTCAGATATATGGCATGTTTATAAAATGGAATGAGTACTCTGCCTTGCATATTTCAAATAAAAATTATGGTCTGATAATTATGATTATATCATCGCAGATAGTAAGCAAGAAAATAGATTAATCTTAAATGGCACATGTTTTCCTTATATATTAATATACAGAAGAGGTGACGAATATTAGATATGCAATGTCCAAATTGTTTCGCTCAAATGCAAATAATGCAAAGGTACGAGGTTGATATTGATTACTGTCCTTCCTGCAAAGGAGTGTGGCTAGATAGAGGAGAGATAGACAAAATAGCTCAAATCGAAAGCAGCCATATAGGTCAACATTATAACAAATACCATTATAGAAGAGGAGGAGGAGATTATGATGACTATGACGACGACGACGACGACTACTATCATAACAAGAAATGGAGAAAAGGGGGATTTCTTGGTGAGTTGTTTAATTTTTAATCAAATATAATATAACAAATCCAGTTACGGATATAGTTTTGAAGAATGTATCGGGTAGAACAATTAGTCTTGAAGGCCCGCATTCCGTGGCAATAAGTACTCATGAATTCTATACGCCTTCAACACCATCATTAGAGCAATACAACATCAGCAGGGAAAATGATACCACTCGACGATGATCTGACGACACATCTGACGAATGACTTAACAAGCGAAAACGCGATAGAATCACTCATTGCTAATCGTAGTATAGGTTATGCATCCGACATGTAGTTGTCGCTAGAATGCTGAACCAACTTTAGAACATTATTTATTATGCCTATATGATCAGCTTCTACTTCTGTTGTAACTAAAAGTAGATGATCATTTTCTAATGGTACAGTAATACGTTTGATCTTTTCATATTCTGCCATAGCGTATTTTCCCTTACCAATTTTAGAAGCAAGTACGTTACGTAGTCCCCATCTGGCTAATGCTTGTAGATTCGATCTTTTAGTTTCTTCTGGTGAAAGAAGATTCTTCATTCCTTCACGCTGGCCTCCATACTTGATTTCACCGCTATCATCGCATATTCCAGCAAAACGAACCTTTGGATCTAAGTTTAGGATCTGTTTACACAAACTATCATAATCCATAGGATGTAAATACGATAACAAAATGATTTTAATAAGGATTATTAATTCAAGGACAATATCGGAGTATTATTGTTGCTTATAGTTGTAAACCCAATTTCTTAATTCTACCATTTCTAATCTTTTATTTAACTCCAGTCGTCAAGTGTTATCGTTGTCATTTCTACTCACAGGATACACGGGTTGTTTCATAAATCATAGAAAACTTTAGAGATGTAGCATAGGTATATCTCATGTACCATCCTCTCTATCCTTACAAATTTTAATAGAACTTGAAAATATCACGTGAATCCCGTGAGTTATCAGCATCATTGGCATCAGTCTTAGACATCTAGTATTTGTTTCAAAATATACAAGTAAGAATTAATCACTTTACTATTGTATTATCTTATTAGTCTTAACAAATACACCTATCTCAGTCATTCTTCCAGAGATAAAGCCAATCAAAGCACCATATATAAGGTGAAATACAAGTGAACCACCTATAATAACAGCATATAAACCCTTGAAATGACTTGCAATATTGTAGATATATTGGTTGGGTGCAGAATATGCAAAGGAGTCAAGTCGCGGTTGTATTGCAAACGTTGCAAGTGGAACAAATAGCACTATCCATAGTGCCATACCTACAACCATTCCTTTAACAATACCTTCCCTTGAGTTGTAAGGTGCAATCTTTGACCAGAAAAGAGAAATTTGTCCAAATATATTACCTGCAGCCATTCCAGTCATTATATGTAGTGCAAAACCAATATACTGAGCTGATGTCGGATCGTTAAATCCTAACGACGTTCCAATTACAGCAAAAAATGTTCCAGCGGGAGTACCGGATATAATATCTACTATAACTAGAAGTCCAGAAATAGCCCATGCACTAATAAAACCTGCAAGCGAACAATAGAGTATAAATTCTCTACGTGAATTTGCTGTAACATTTGGTTTTGTCAAACTTTCCATATCTGTTCCTTACGAACGTACTATATAAACACGTGCCTATAATACGATATAGTGCCTAACTAAAAATTATAGGGAAAATTAAAATAGCTCAAATGCCATTTACTCTTATTTTATGGTATACATTATGTGAAGCTACTACGACTGACGCTGCTATACCAGCACCAATAAAATTTCGGAGCGTCATAATTAAATTAGGAGAGGTGGCGATCAACGACTTACCTGAAACAGTATATATATTATCAATGAGCCAAAAAATAAGAGTTATCCAACCAATTACACCTGCAGTAAACGCTCCAAGTCTTGCACCATTAAAGCAAAAGAACAGCGAAAGTGCAATAGAAAGATACCATAATCCGCTAAGAATCAGCCAATTAAAGTGGAAAACTTCTGGTCTAGCATCTAGCATATAGTAAGTCGAACCTATTGCAGCCAGGGCAAATAATGATACAATGAGGAGTTTGTTATTCAAAGTATGTGATGTGTGTTGTCGTCGTCCTGATGTTTTTCTTTTTACTTGCTGTTCTTCTTCTTGTTCTCCTTTCTCAGCAGTCTTAATTGCTTCTTCAAATGTTTTTAATTTCAAAGGAATTAATTTCTTTATAGTCTCATCCCTTACTGTCGCTTCATGTTTTAGGCTATCAATTAAAGGTCTTGCCAATGAGGCCTTTACCGGAGTAATAAGATCAACCCAGTAGGATGACAACCGAGGCGTAAGAAATGGTATGATAATTATTTTTATATCTTTCTTGAGCATCTTT
>JBKPMK010000422.1:0-5369 GCA_046732115.1 Thermoproteota archaeon | reverse complement strand
ATAGAGATCATCTTGGTATGGAATTGACGTCTACAGATCAGTTGGTAGAACTATTGATGCAGGATGTAATAATACCTTTAGATGCCGCTAAGCATTTGCTTAATGTTGCCAAGTTTATCGATGAGGAGCTTGTAAAATTATATGGACTTGAACCTTTCTATAACGCATCCTCGTTAGAAGATCTTATAGGACACCTAATAGTTGGACTGGCACCACATACGTCTGTGGGTATTATAGGAAGAATTATAGGTTTTACAGACTCGCAAGTCTGTCTTGCATCTCCTATATGGCATTCTGCAAAACGTAGAGATTGTGATGGTGATGCAGATTCTATAATGCTACTAATGGACGCATTCATAAATTTTGCTTATGGGTTTTTGCCAGATAAAATCGGAGGACTTATGGATGCTCCATTATTGATTCAGCCAGTAGTATTACCATATGAAGTACAAAGACAGGCTCATAATATTGATGTAGTTCATATTTATCCACTAGAGTTTTATGAATCAACTTGGAAGCAGCTCAAAGCGGGAAGCTTGGTCGACAAAATAGAACTCATTAAAAATAGGATTGGGACTGAAAATCAATTTTTCAGCTATGCATTCACACATTCTACAGGTTTGCTAACAACAAATGGCAACCGAAGTGCATATTCGAGACTCAATACCATGGAAGAAAAATTGGATATGCAGATATCTACTGCAAAACTAATCAATGCAGTAGATCCTGACGAAGTAGTATCTATGGTACTCATGACTCACATTTTACCAGATATTATGGGTAATATGCGTTCATATTCTTCACAATCTTTTAGATGTAGTAAATGTGGAGGAAAGTATCGTAGAATGCCCATCATGGGTAAGTGTATTGAATGTGAAAATGAACTTTTGCAAACAGTTACTAGAGGTTCAGTTGAAAAATATGTTGGTATAGCATTAGATCTGTGCAATAGATTCCGAGTCAACGATTATTTACAAAGCAGAGTTGAATCTCTAACAATGGAGTTAAAGTTAATCTTTAAAGAACAAAAGAAAGAACAGTGTACTCTGGTCGAATTTATGAGCTAAGTTAGTTTTTATCTAATACACTAATGTGAAAATAATTTTACACATTAAACTGTGCCATAGCTGCACTTATATGTGCTCCAGCCTTTAAGTTAAATTCTACACAACCGAACAAATTTAATTTTTTCTATAATAAAGGTATAACAAAACTAGAGAGATAACTCTGCACCTGAACTTCAGTGAATCGACAAGACAGATACAAGCTATAGATACCTACTATTTCTCTGAATAGTATTTTTACCAATGAAACGTTGATGCGAAAATATCATTTGAGTCTAATACTAAAACTTCCACATTTACAGGATCCATATATGGATATATCTACTAATCTCTGCCACTAACTAGAGTTATGTACTCATAAGCACCAATCGCATTATCAAATGCATACTCTACTCTTTGGAATTGTTTTCTAAAGTCAATAACATCTTTTAATACTATGCGAGGATCCTGCATGTCTACTACTACACGTTTTATTAAACTAGCGATCTCCGTCATTTCGCTTTCCTTCATTCCTAACCTGGTTATTTCAGAAACACCTATTCTTATTCCACTTGGATGCATATAATGCCGTCCTGCCTTGATATCCCCAGGTAGTAGTTGTCTATTCAAAATTATGTTGGACTTTTCAAGATTCCTTTCAATATTGCCGCCGTCACCAAACTTTGAAACATCTACTGCCATTTGATGTGATGCAGTATATCCTCGTTTTTCACCCAACACTCCAAAACCATATTTGACTAGACTTTCTGCAAGTGACTTGGCATTTTTAATCACCTGTTTTGCATATTCCTTTCCAAATTCTAATGATTCAGCTAGTGCAATAGCCTTTCCAGCAACATGATGTAAATGATGACTACTCGTATTACCTGGAAAAATCGCTTTTTTGATCGCATCTGCATGTTTTTCCAATGATACAATAATTCCACCCTGTGGTCCCCACAAAGTCTTATGTGAGCTCATTGTCATGGAATCTGCCCCTTCCCCTAATGGATCCTGAAACTCTCCTCCAGCTATCAACCCAGCTACATGGGCTCCATCATAATTAACATAGATGTTACGATCATGCATAAAATCGGACAATTCTTTTACTGGATGCGGAAAAAGGAATAAACTTCCTCCAAACATTGCTATTTTTGGTGCCTTGCCATCACGAATCATTTCTTCGATCTTTCTTTTTGTGGCATCAATCTCTATTGTCATCTCTTCCTTTGAAAAAGGATAGTGTTCTATATTCAATCCATGTACAAGACCTGCAGTGCCAAAATGTTCTTTTTTTCCGTGAGAAATATGTCCGCCACTAGGAATAGAGGCAGCCATCATGTAATCACCAGGATTTGAAAAAGCAGCATAAATTGCAAGATTTGCAACTACCCCTGAGGTAGCTCTACAATCGGCAAATTCTGCTCTAAAAATTTTTTTCGCTAAATCGTTACAAATCATCTCAACCTGATCTATGTAAGTACAACCAGCGTAAACCCTCTCGCCTGGCCATCCTTCTGCGTATCTATTTCCAAAGTCAGATAATATTGCCTCCCTTACCGCTGGGCTTGGTATATTTTCGCTTGCAATAAGTGGGATTGATTTATTGAACCAGTCGTGATGTTCCCTCATTAACCTTAATACTTTATCGTAAAGATCTTTTGCACTCATCTAAATATGTGAATCTTCCAGTTCTTCCTAATTTAAAATATCGCATGGCCATAGTCAATACGTTTTTGCAACTGAATCGCTTTAACTTTTACTTATAGGAAAAAATAATAATCTGTATATGCTATGACATCATAGATATAAATGGGAATTGTCGGAGTAATTTGGAGATGTCCATCTTGTAACCTTGATGCTGGTGGTAGTATGGGTGAATTAAAAAATCATATAAAAAATATACATGTCAAGGACGAAGCTCATCAAGGCAATGATAATAATGCATCATAAAAAGGATTGGTAGCTTTTTAGTTTAATGATTTGTCACTATAAAAAATATTAATAATACTGAATGCTGAAAAATCGCATATACTTGTTTTAAATGATGCATATTGAAGAGTATGTAAAAATTTCATCTGATTCCACTTGTTTATTTGGTTATCAAATACCTCATATACAAATAGTTATGAATGAAGGTATTGCAATTTGTTTTGTATGGTTAACTGTGCCGGTTAAGATGTAGTTGCGATTATTCATAACGATGGTGCAACAATATATGATAATCCTGATTTGTAGCCACTGTGGAAAACTGCATGTATTGCGATCCGTCGGGCTCTATCTTTCATAATTCAGTTAGGAAATTTGCAACTTGATCTACATTTATTATCATCATTATTAATCGATGTCATATTTTTAAATTATATACTGACCGACTATTTTCGCCATTTTAATTGTGTTACGTAGTGTACATGTCATAATCAATCATTTAGGAATTTTACTTTGTAATACAATTATTATAGTATGGAAAAGATCTATGTTAAAAGTTAATCACATAGAAAAATGTTACGATTCAAATTATTATTTTATTATTATACTAGGATTGTTTAATCTGCTATTCTGTAGTGGATATGCTAATCAATATGTGATATATTTGAATGAATAGATAGTTATGTATTAATAATTTAATAAATGTAAAGCTTTATGACAATTTTATACACCTTACATAGTTTTTGTTATCCTCCCTGTGTTATTCTAGGCAAAGTCAATCTAGGCTTTATGCCAATCATTTTATACACCGCTCTTTTTATTCTGCCTAACTATTTGCATTCCCATGGAAGCATATTGTGTTAAATGCAAATCAAAAAGATCAATGAATGATGAGAAAAGAGTCACAATGAAAAATGGAAAGCCTGCAACGCAGGGAATTTGTTCTGTATGCGGAACAAAAATGTTCAAAATAGGCAAGTAAATATCTCTTACATTTTTTCTTTTGACTGCGTTATCTTACAATCTGTACTGCTATCTTATATGTTATTACATCTTAACATAACCATAATATTTCCCCATGAACTATTAGAATGATTGATAATAATTCGGAATCTTGTTAAACGATACGAGAATTTGATCGCAGTTGATGGACTAAATCTTGACATACATGAAAACGAAATTTTTGGACTCCTGGGCTCAAATGGTGCTGGTAAAACGACTATAATACATATGCTCGCAACCTTGCTTAAGCCTACCTCTGGTACCGCTATTGTAAATGGATATGATATTATAAAGGAGTCCTCTAAAGTAAGAACTAGTATAGGTATTGTATTTCAGGCTCCAAGCAGTGATGATATGCTTACAGGATATGAAAATTTAAAACTTAGTTCTTTATTATATGGTGTGCCTAGGCATAGTAGGGAAAATCGTATAGCCGAGGTATTGGAACTAGTAGGACTGACTGAAAGAAAGAATGATCAAGTCAAGAAATATTCTGGTGGAATGCGCAGAAGGTTAGAGATTGCAAGAGGCCTTATACACAAACCAAAAGTAATTTTCCTCGATGAACCAACGTTGGGCCTCGATCCAAGTAGCAGAGAATCAATGTGGAAGTATATACAACAATTGGTAAAGGAAGAAAAGATTACTATAATATTAACAACACATTATATGGAAGAAGCAGATATGTTATGTGATAGAATTGGAATTATAAATAAAGGAAAAATAATTGCATTGGACACACCATCAAAATTAAAATCTATGATTGGGAGTGATATTATAAAACTCAAAGCAAAACAAAACAATCCAGATAATATTGAAACACTAAAACGCTTTACATTTGTACGTAAAATTGAATATGTGAACGACGATACTTTTTTTACTTTATCTGTGGACAATGCTAAATATAACATTCCAATTATTTTAGAACAGATTGATACCGAATCAGTGGAATATAAAACTGCTACGTTAAATGATGTTTTTCTCCATTTCACGGGCCAGAATATTAAAGAACAACCAGAGGGAGGCTTTATGGAAAGATATGCAAAATATGATTAGTAAAATGAAGCGTTATTTAGTAGAATTAGTGATAACTTCCACGAATAGTCAATAATATCGTAAAGAAATTTAATATATGATTTATACAACAAAGTACCATTTCTTATGGTGATCTCTTATATGGTAAAACTAGTTGGCATATTGCTACTGAAGCCTTGTGTGAATAGTATGTGAATCACTATTCATATATTTTTGCGTATTTTCTGAAAAATTACTGTACATTTAAAAGAGGTTACCCTACTGACTCTTAAAAGGGGCTATCGTCTAGCTTGGTCTAGGATACCATCTCCTATAAAAGAGGTATAGGCCTGGGGCGCTGGCGGTCGTGGGTTCAAATCC
>JBKPMK010000421.1:0-3478 GCA_046732115.1 Thermoproteota archaeon | reverse complement strand
AGACCATGTAGGTCACATTATGAAAGAAACAGATGACAAGATAGTAGTATTTGGTAGCTTTGGTTATAGGTTTGATGTCCCTAAATCAAAAATAAAAGAAGTAGGTAGAAATGTCATTTTGAATATGGATATTAATGAACTGATGAGATACAAGGTAGATAGGGACGCACCATTGCCTAGTGGAGAATCAATAGAGAAACTAGCAGAAGTATAATGGCATTCGAATAATGCAAAAGTAAATAGACAATGAATCACAAATTTGATTCGGTATCTTGTCATTCTTTTTCTCTAACTCTTCTTTTATTTTCATTAGCTGTTTATAGTGGTGAAATATAGTAGACATAAAAATTGGCCAGTCTAAATGAAGGAATAGTTCTACCCATCAGATAGTTGACCTATGATAAGCTAATAAATTACATGTACTTGTTAGAGGATGAAATACGGAAACAAATGTATTTTTGATGTTAGTTTTAAGGAAAAGGAAGAACAAAAGGTGTATCGTTTTTGGAGCATTTTTTTGAATCGTCAGAAGTGTGACGTTGTCCGCATGATTGCAGCATTTGCATATTGTAGAGATATCACAGCAGACACTCCAGTGACTAATGTCGATATGACAAATAATATTATTATGGTTGAGGTTAGATGATTCGTCTTTTCTCATCAATTTTAGCATAATTGGAATATATATAATTTATACAATATTAAGCATATGCATTATCGACTGACGGGAATTTCATAGCTATTTTTTCCAAAAAGCTGTTCAAGTACAAATCCAATCTTCTGTTATTTCGCGGCTTTGCAAGACTGGCATAATCAGCTAATCCTGTAAAATGTGACTATTTGAGTTATGGTGTCAAACATATAATTTTCCATCGTCATCTGTTTCTATGTACGAATCTCTTGTATGAATGGTATTGCTTTCTTCCTATAACTAGATAATGCCCTTACACCTTTATTCTTCTCAGTAGATTCTATAGACAACAAAATATTATTACTCTATAGTTCTTTGCTCTCTTGACTCAGAATGTCTTGACCATTTTATTCATAGCAATACACCATAATATATTAAATAACTGAATCTGAGTCCCAAAGTAGTAATTTATGAAAGCTAGCATGGGAAAAGCAAAAGTTGCCCTGTTGTGTGCTTTTGGAATCTTGGTTTTTACTCTTTGGAGTAATATAGCTGTATATGCACAAAATACAACTACAGCAGGAAATAATACTACAACATCATCCTCACAACAACATGTACCAAAAATAAAAATCACGTCACCTACAAGAGGTCAACAAGTACCAACGGGAAAAGACATTACAGTATCTGGAACATCTATAGCTAATGCAACTTCCAACTGTCAGGTATCTGTTATTGTAAATAATGTAAAACCATATCAGAATGCTACTGCTGCTGGGACTGGTGGAGCAACTGATTATTCAAAATGGAACTTTGTACTTACATCAAAGTATACGACGATTAAACCAGGTGACAATAGAATTACAGCTAAATACGAATGCGCAAATAGTCCTGCTTCAAAGGGCTTTTCAAGCGTAAATGTTACTGGAGCAAATCAGTAGTGACGACAATTAATATCTAATCGTCTTTCCCTTCCTCTCTTTCAAAAAGGCTGAATTGAACATCAAAACGTAGTCGGTTATTTGTAAATCGTTTTATTATTGTTACATTACATATTTTGCTGTCTGCGTTTTTTGATGTTGATTAACTAGGATATCTTAATGTGCTGGTGTAAGGTGGTTCGGTGAACATATTGGCATCACAGGGCCATCACCACACGCGGGACCTATGGGTTCAAATCCCCTAGAACTTGGTAAAAGAGTCGCAACAAATAGTAAGCATACATATAATGCAGCACAAGCTAAACTATCCACATTCCTATTTTTTTGCAATCGTTATATGTGCAAGTTTAAATGGGTGCCAAGGTTATATATTGGCAAGGAGGCACAATGCACACTCTTTTTCTATAACTTATCTTTTATCATTGGCGTTGGTCTTCAAGTGCAATACATGTGGTTTGAAATTCGAAGAGAAAAAGCGTTTAGAAATTCATAAACAGATGCATGGTAGGAAACCCAAAGTAACAGAATATGGGAGTCCAGAATTTAGTCAAGATAGATTAAGAGGCTAGCATTGTCTTCTATTTATAAATCTATAGTAATTGTAGCTAATTTAGCAGTTAGTTGAGGAATGTATAGAGGTAGAGTTGATAACAGTTTGTATGAGACAATATATAAAACCGTATTATTGCTTAGTAACAAAAATATACTGATGAAACCTCAAACTGTCAAAAATGTATTGGGTGTTACTAGCTTCTTGTGTGTGATCTAGAACAATAACCACAGTAACCATTAGTAGATGGTCTGTTATGACATATGCACTCACATCTACTGCCAGATCCTGAAGAAAATCTTTTTCGCATATACAGTATGTTATTACCATTACATGTATTTAAATACCATTAATTACCTGAACCTATATTCCTTTTCTCTAGAAAGAGCAGGGAAAAAGAATCTTTAAATAGTTAATTACAGACAAGTACAATAGACTAGGTTTAGTCGACAATTTTGCTGCATGCTTTATTAGTATTATTTTATAAATAACCACTCCAAAATGCTCTTTGTTTAGCTTGAAGAAATATTTCGTCGCATCCGCAGTTATACTTGTTTTGTTCGTCTTACTTTCTATATTGATTTCGCCAAAAATCAAATTTAACGGTACTATTGGTGGCTATTCTTCACCTATCATAAGAGGAGATTCTATATCTTTTCTGGAGGTAAACAATTCCCACTCCAAGTGGCTTAACCAATTAATGGTCTTGCTAACAAATTATGGAAGAGAAGTATTTTGGCCTGTTGCAATTATACTCTTGTTCGTATTAGGTGGCTGGACAGGCAAAAAAACAGCTATAGCTATTACAATATCTATGATTGTTCTTATACCTATAGGCGCAATATCAAAGGATCTCATTGCAAGACCAAGACCCACAATACCAAAATCAGACTATTTAATTGCAGCAGATTCTGAGTTTACTTTTCCTTCAGGACATGCGTTAATCGTATCTGCAGGAGCGACTGTAGTTTTGCTGTTATTCAACAATACACTAAGAAAGCTTGGAATATCAATAGCTTTGGCTGTCGAGGCAGCCCTTGTGTGCATATCTAGAGTATATGTAGGTGGACATTACCCACTGGATGTAGTGGGCGGTATCCTATTAGGAGTAGGAGTCGCTCTAATATTTGTAGGTGTAGATAAGTCTATAGAGGCATTAATAACGCCATTAAGAAAAAAGATACTAAAAGGGTAAAATAAAAAACCGATAGGAAACAATGACATTTAGAAAATTATAACGGCCTTGCTTGAACGTGGAAAGTGCAACCAAGAAGGAAAATCTAGTTTTGAGTTGTGAAATAATATTTAATATGGCAATTTTTGTGTGTTAACATGACATCAGAGTGAATCTTTTTA
>JBKPMK010000420.1:0-4763 GCA_046732115.1 Thermoproteota archaeon | reverse complement strand
TCTTGTCAATGTTTATATTAAGTCCTGTCAAGATTTCTTTTCCATCGATATTAGCGTGTAAATCTCTAACCTCTAAAAATGTCATATATAGGATCGTCAGATTATAGAATATAAATATTTGTTATTTTAAATCATTGTTACATTCAAATCATTGATTTAATATTGTTGATAAATAGGATTGTTAAAATCCATGTAATAATCTCCCACTTGCTAGACAAACCAGAATACTAATCAGTACATGCCATATAACATATCACGTGGATTAGAGGAACGGAAATATTCTACGGCAATAGAAGAGAATAACAAGAATCAAGAATTGGTCCTGTCCTAAATGGCATTTGTAAGTCTCTGGCTGAAGAATTATTTTAATAAATAAACGCTTTCACTCAGATAGTTGGTTTATTTCTACTGTACTCGCCACATTATCCAGCTTTAGCCTTTTCTTCTCTTATCTTGTATGTTCTAAATCATATCGGGTCTATTAATTTACTGATTATATCTTTGCATTTACTTGGATTATGTTAAAACCTGTATTACCATTCACTGTATATTGAGTTTATCATTTGCCAATGACACAAGAGCCTTAAACTGTGGGATCTAGAAGTTTTGTGCGTTAAAACACATTTCGTCGACTTTGTTCAATTGCAGTTATAACTTAATATGATTGCAAATAGCATTTTTATACTTGTTATTTAAACTAAGGAACTACATATCACTTCACTCTTGATTTTGTCTTTGGATTAGGTTCTTCTTAGCCACACGTGTGGCTAATAATTGCAATAGACATCATGCTGAGATAAATGCTAAATTCAAGTTAAAGTTAAAGTATTTCCCAGGTCCATTGGATTGCGTAAATGGCAATAGTAATTATGTCTTATTTTGCAATGGCATGTTTTTATCAGTCTGTCCTGTTTTTTGATAATTTGCATTAATGCTATCATCATTCTCCACCTGTTTATTCTTCTCTAAATCATTTAGACGGCCAGGGAGCCACTCCGTGAGCTCATTTATTTGGCATATAAATAATGGATCATCATCTTTTGTGAAGACTTCTTTTACCTTTTCTTTTTCTTTTCCAATTTCATTATCTCAGATCTTATCATCTTGACTACGATCATCAACTGATAACCTTGCTGTTTTGTCACTGGCTGGTTGACCAGCAGTGCTGCTCTCCTGATAAGTTATACTTAGATGCGCCAATTCACTTGTAATACTTTTTTCTGTTTTACTATTATTGCCATCACTATCATTATTGTTACTGTTATTAGTATTGGTATTTAGTAAGGCATTTGTTTCATGACCCACCGATAGTGTTAGTTCAGTACTCAATTTTTCTATGGCAGTTCTGACGCCACCAACACTGTACAACTTATCGACTAGCAAATTGACTTCTTCAGGACTAGTACTATTCATAATGCCAAGTAATTTTTCAAAAGGACCACCAAATTTTGTAAATGCGTTTAGGTAGGCAACTATTTTTAGCTTTTGCCGACCAAAATCGTTTACCTCTGCTTCTAATTCATGTTTCCTAGACTTGAGCCCAAGTATGTCATCATAATGGTTTTCGATCTCCTTGAAAAACCCCTTGACAGCATCTTCTCTTGATATGTTGTTAGCATCAGATATTTCTACAATAGTATGCCAAAGCGATTTCAACTCCTTAAAACCAAACCCTATACCTTCTAGATTTTCAATAAGAGAAAGTCTTTGTGTATAGTAATTCTGCCATTCTTGTAGTTCAGAGCATTTCTTTTCTAAATCCATCTTCTGCTCTTGATAAAAAAAATAGTCATGTTTGAGCGCCTCGTATTCGGAGTATTCTTTGATGATGTTATCTACATCATAGTCCTTTTGACTTATGCCTCTAACTACTTTTACAAACTTTTGAATGTCGTATATAGGTACCCCGTACTGACCGAGTTCTCGCTTTAATTCTGAATAAGATTTTAGCTCCCCTTCTGTGGTATGTTCTTCATATAAAGCAGAGTTACGGCGTTGCTCGCTATTTGATTTTTCTTCAATTAGTGTTTTGACTTGACTCTTTAGAGTTTGGATTTCCTCCTCTAATTTCTTTTTCTCGTCTGTCTTTTGTTGTATGTACTCCGAGATTTGACCAAGTGGTACTACAATATTGCTATTATTGTTGCTATTGCTACTATTTGTCTTTAAGAATTCTAGCAAATCTTTTATGTGAAAAGCTATATTCTCCGGTGATAATCCAAGATCAATGCACCTATTATAAACATCTAACAGAAATGAGTCAAGCTCTTCTTCTTTTACTCCCAATTTTGATATTAACATAACAGTTCTAAAGCCCAAGGCACATTGTGCAGGGGTAATTCCATTTTTCCTCAAGACTTCGCCTAGTTGCCTCAAATTGTCTATCACGTCATCCCCCACTCCTCTCCTCCATTCATTGACGACATTTGTCACAGCTCCAGCACTCAAACCATTGTTTGCAGCTATCTTATCACGTTGCACTCCTTCGAACCATTGTCCTATCACTACAGATTTCATATAGTCAGGTAATTTACCGTACATTTACTGTATTGTACATACATAATTTTAATATATAAATTTTTTCGTCACAATCGTTATCTCAGTCGTCAAAGCCGCCGTCAAGTTCGTCAAACCCCTGTTCGTGCTCAGAATAGCGCTTGTTCAAAAATTTTGAGCAACTGGATGGAAATAAGTCAATGCTCGAAAGTTGTACCCCCACTTTAGACCACTATTTACAGAACACACTTTTGATGTATATAGTCGATTTGGATTATTTAGCCGGCGATGGCACTTTGCTTATCAGTCTCTAGATATTATTTACAAATTTCTCCATATAATCCATACAATATCATTTATTCAGAAATGCTTTAATATTTTCCTCAATAGAGCATATGCTAAAAAGAGAGCGCATACCGATGCACGTCATCTCCTTCAACTTCAGAAGATGAAAAATGCGTATTGGCACAGATTAAATGACACCCCAATCTCAATTTGCGAGAGCTATAGGTCATGGTAGATCCAGCCTGTCAATCATGTTCTGCGCTCCTTACATCAACAATATTCTTCTACATCTTTAGTTTGGGATAACTAAACAAAGTTTAATAAAAAAAGTGGATGGTAGAAAACGGCTGCTTTATGCTACCGAAATTTTTCCTGTCATATATGGATGAATTTTACAAAAAAAGGAGTGTTCTCCCTGCCCAATTTTGCTCGCTGGAACACTGTATTTTTGATTTGGGCTCAAAATATCAGAATCAAATAGTTTGCCACTGTTAGAATCTTGTAGACCACTACCGCTAGTAGCAGTATGTGGTACTATGTCATCATTAGTCCATGTAACTAGCGCATTCGTACTTGCCTTTGCCGCATCTGGACTATAGCTTGGATTACCTTGTGTTGATGCCCCTTTTAAAATAGTGATAGCAACCTTATTAGTAAACTTAGATTCATCGATTGCTGCTGCAGCCGGTTTATTTTCATTCGTTTGTTGTGCAGGCGGGAGGTTCTGTCTATATAATGAAACCACTACACCGGGTTGTGGGGTAGCTGAGGTAAACAAATAATATGTGACAATACCAGTGATTATACCTCCTACCAGAATCAGTATAAATGCAAGTTTTCCAACCGAACCCATAATTTGTTACATTTTATTTCCCGACTAAACCCTTATTAATTTCTTTTAGAATAAAATAACATAATTTAGCAGATATAAGCATTATAATATTTAAGGTAACTCAATATTAACAATGTTCATGTTCAATACGAATTTATTGTTTGTTTCGTTGAGTCAATAATGTTATGATAACCATGTTTTGAACTATTATCAAGGTAATTTACTTCTAAAATGCATGTCTTGTGATAGTTGGCACAATATTATGCATTGACGCAAAACATGGCTTGTTTGAATATCATCACAACTAACAACTAAACGAGTAACTGAAGTTTCAGCTTAAAATACATTATAAATATAAGGCAAGCGTCTTTTATAAAAAATTTAGATAATTATAATAATTTCAGATAATATGTTTATTCATAACAAATTATATGAGATACAATCCAATAAAATAAGAACTGTATAATCTTAATCATAAAACCAACCCTATTATACTAGCGATATGACTTCTGTTTTCTGCGTCTTGCCCCGGGTCCTCCAAATTTCTTTGATTCAATTTGTCTAGGATCACCTGCAAGAAGATGCCTATCAAAATCAATAATTCTCTGTCGAATTTCTTCACGTATGTTCTTTGCAAATGGATGATCCTTTGGATCTCTTCCTCCTTTTCCTTCGCCTGTTAGAGCTCTAGAGATCGCAACAGCACTAGCAAATGCTTGTCCCATGACTCCTCCTCCTTCCACCTTCACGTTGATATCAATCTTATTCCTTAATTCCCCTACTATTGTTAGTGGTGTTAATATTAACTCCTTACCTGCGTCAGGTTTTAAAATTTCTGCCGGAACATTATTTATTCTTACCTTACCGTTTCCTTTAGAAATCGTGGCTACAGCTCGGCATCTTTTTCTTTGACCAGGATAAAGATCTGTTTTATTCATTTACTTCTATTCCTTTCCATCCGATTTGTTTTGCCACATCACCAACTGTGATATATTGTGATGATTGTTTCGTAACCTTTGAGTAATTTAAGGATTCCATCTTTGTATTCTTTAAATCTTCAGGAGTGCTAATATATACTCTTAATCTTTTAAAGGCTTCTATGCCGCTTGCTTTACGTTTTGGTAACATTCCTCTTACTATTTTTGTTATC
>JBKPMK010000419.1:0-5803 GCA_046732115.1 Thermoproteota archaeon | reverse complement strand
CCGTTCTTTATTATCGGAACATTGCATATCATTTTTTATTCTCTTCAATATACTAGCCAAGTAATTTGTGTAGAAAATATAATTGGTATTATAATGGCAAAATGTAGCTGTAGAATTAATACTATTTTGACGATTCTCTTTTGCTTCTGTGGAAGATAATTGGAAAAGTCTAGTTTTGCCAAGACTGTTATTGATTTTATCATCCTTACACTGCTTTCCAGCAATCAGTTTTCCATTAGTATCTGTAACAGCAGCAAACTTTACTTCTTTGCTTATGTCAAGAGCAACCAGACACATTTCATCAAAGAAGTCATATTCTTCCAATTTTTATCATGAATAAGGTACGATGCAATATATTAATTATTTGGAAGAATAAAATATATAGTATCTAAGCGTTCTTTTTTATACAAAAGGCAAATAACTATAATAATTCTGATTTCTGTAGAGAGATAAATTATGAAATAAGTTTTCTAACTAGCCTTTTCTTGACTGCTACAATAAGTAAATAGTAAAAAGGTGAATTACTTCTGAGTAGTTAGTAAAATGACATGTAAAGGCATATGTATACGTCACAAGGCACAAAAACCAGTTGGGTCTGGCCGTTACGCTTTAGGACAGAGACGATGCCAAATTTGTGAAATATTTATCAACTGGGTTGGATTGTGGTGTCCTTGCTGTGGCTATAGACTGAGAACAAAGCCACGAAATTTGAAGTATAAGGATAAGCTTAGAGATAAAAGGAAAAGAGAGGAGACAGATATGCTCATTCAAAAACAACCAACGCCTCAGATACAAAAACCCGGTAAGAGCATTCTGCATAAATCAGTTGATCACCAATAAGTTAAAGTAATGCTCAGCGACTGATGGTTACTACTAATTCAGAATATGTGACTCTAACTATCGAACTACTAAAATAGCTAGCTAGCAGATTTGCAGCCATTATATTTATGATTCCATGGAATGTGAAAATCACTGGCTATTGTCGAGTAGCCATTATAATACCGGCCATTCCTGTAATCTCATTCTTATAGAGAGCAGTAAACTTATTGACTGGACATGATTGGAAGATAATGAATGTTTTTCTTGGAACCTGTTATATTAGGCGCGCCTCACCACGGACATGCACCCGATTTGTTGGACATATTTAGGCATCAAGTCTATACATTTGATCTCTCAATACAGAAAAGGATTTTAATATAATATATTTCATAACGTTATAATAAGAGATTCCTTTCCAAGATACCTATACCAGGCTTTACGAGAATCAGAAACTGTTTTATTGGTAATAGAAAAAATGGTGATTAAAACTAAGCTCCACTAAATCAGTGAACTAAGATCATGTGCTTCGGCGATAAATCCAACTGCATTTACATGCTTGCATTTGGTATTGTAGCGAGCATAATCTGGACATGAACAAGCCCATCCAGATTCAGCTTTAACGACGGTATAAGTGTTATAACCAGATTTTGATCTTACCATATAATTTGATTCATTGATCATTAAAATGGCGCCACTTGTTTTGGCTATGAGTTTGCCTTGTTCTTCGCGGTTAACTAATTGTCTAGGCATCTTTAGCAATTGGCGCGCACACCTTGATGACAGTGGGTATTTTTTCATCTATTGCCTCATCAAATCTTTTATTAGGATATTCCTGACGCTCTCTTCTGATTCTAGTTACTCCATTCAGATCTCTAGTGTATATCTGAAACAAGGCCTTTTGTCCGTCTTCCCATGCTACTTCAAAAACCTTGCCTGCATATTCATTGGGAGAATCATGACCGAAATGCCACATAGTTACGATCCAGGAATCGTGATCTCGAATTGATGACGATGACAGTGACAGTGATGGGGGCGCGCATTCTATATATCGTAGCGGTCTCTCCTCTACATGAGTTAAAGCATTGGAAGACGAACTAGGCCTTTTAGATCTGCGACTACAGGATTTAGAGAACAAGCAACGATGACACTAACAGTATCTGTATGATTTATAATGGCCTTTATGGAAGATCGTGAGATTCTATCGGCTTAAGAGATATATCTTTACTAACTTCCTTCGGTCTTAATTCTGGATGATTATTAGCAATAGCAGTCCAGATGTTGTCAACTCTGAATCTAAATCGTATGTCATGTAAGGCATGTTTGTCTGCTGGTAGACTATCGATAAATGACACTGACAGCGATGACACTGAAGAGACCACTCAATATTGCGTTAGGCACGCCCTCATGATTAGCATACATAAATATTATCACCATTCTGGGACGTCTGTCTACACATAGGACACAGCATTTTTGGTAATATTTTTAGTAAGCAGGAACAGATGGAATAAGAACAACACAACGACCATTGGAATCCAGAATCATAGAGGGTATTCAAATTAATCTATGACTTCTGGAATCAACTATGATCGCTGATATTTCAAATTGAAGGCGTACCTATTATGGATCCTTTTCATACTCTGCAAAAAAGCACAATTTATGCTATTTATCACTACTAATTCAGACATAGCAAAGCGTTACCAGTAAGAGTTCCATACTCCGACTCCAGCCAAAACCAAATCAGCCAAATAGGTTAAAATAAATAAGTAGAAAGTCTTGCTTGTGTTTTACATGAGGGGTGGCTGCTTCTGCCACGTGTTGCAAAATGTCTGACTTCACCAATATATACGTCTCATATATACAAAGTCAATATACATTGGTAGTTGATATTAAATAGCGCTTGGGAGCGAATCGTCCGTCTCAATATTATATTTCTACTAACCACTTATTTCCAAATTTTAGAAATTTGAAATGTCTTTAAGATTAGTAAGTCATCCGCCTATACCAAGACTTCACTCTCTAGGTCAGATATTCAGTTTTAGAGAGTATTCTAATCCGGCGCGCCGCACAACTATAATAGAAGACACATTTTCCAATTTATTTCCGGATCTGATGGAATTTACGATATAGATAAAGAAGACTTTTTTCTTGTTGTTGCCCTTGTTTGTTCCCATTTCCTTGTTGTCGTTGTCATGCTTACCTCTACCAATAGCGTCTTTTCCACGCATTGCACATTTATTTTCCTGTGCTATTACCACATGATGAACACATCTCCTAGCTGAAGGTGCGTTATAGGATATTCTGCATATGACGCTGAGATATCTGAAATTAGGGCATTAAGAACCGGGAATTCGAGTAATCTTCTTCACTTTCTTAGGATAGAATCTGTGGAACTAATACAATTGGTGACGGCGGCGACTGTCAGACTTGTGGCGGATTAGTTAATATTCCACCTTTTCTTTTTTACATTTTTAACTTCCCTTACAGGATGGTACTATAGGCTTAGTGTTTGTTCGTGTTTGTTCGTTCTTACGTAATTATCATGATCTAGTAGCAGGTAATATTAGGTCCACGTTTTATATTATGCTTGATTTTATACTTGTCTCCATATACGCAACGACTACCTTTTTAATTTCGCAGGACTGTTACAAGAGCCTCGAAGGCAAGTGAATGCTTATTCCAAGATATCCAAAAACTCCTTAACGCAGATCTGTCTAGGGCTGCTTGTGTCTAACCGAGGATTATCGTAATGCTTATTGATATTGCTAATTGTTGTAGTTATGCCTTGACATTGTTAGTATCATCATTATTAGGCATGACTAGATTATGAAGATCATGAAATAGATAAGCCAGGAATTGAATCAGACTACGTACAGTTTGATTATAGTTATGATCCAGAATTGGTAGAGTTACCAACATGAACTCCGGCGATCAGATTAAGGTACACGGACTGATGACTATTGAATATATCAAATTAGAAAAAATTTGAACTAATAGATAGTTTAGTTTCTGGCTTAGGCAAGTTTTTTAGTTTGGCCAAACATTAAAATCTGCATGAAGAAACTCGAGATAATAATACCACATAGAAAATTAAATGATGTTAGTGAAATCTTGAAGAGTGCCAATACAGGCGGAATGAGCCACTACAAAATTGAGGGGAGAGGAAAGGTGAAACCAGAATCTGTTGCAATTGGCAGGGGTACGGCTCATTACACTCCAGAATATATTCCTAGGACTAAGATTGAGGTTATAATTAAAGATGATCAGGTTGAGGGGTTGATTAACGAACTTGTTGAAAAATTAGGCGTTGATGCTCTTGGGGGAAAGGTGTTTGTAACAGATGTGCAAACTGCAGTAGATTTAGCCTCTAAAGGACGTGGAGAATCTGCAATCTAGTTAGTGATGAGATGATATGAAAATACTCCAGTGACTTCTGGAGTATAATAGGGAGCCGTTACCAAATAGCATACAGGAAAGCATATTTCAGTCCCGATTAAGTCTATCTTTAAACTTTTTCGCTTGAAATAGGAATCTAAATCTTAAATGAAACATTGTTGGCAGATGGTTATCCCTTCTATACGGGTTGCTGACATTTAGGACACAAAAAGGTAATTCTGGCACTCGATTTATAATCTGTTATAATTTTGGTTCTGCATTTCCAGCATGGCCTTCCACCTCTCCTGAAGACCCAATGTTTGTCACTCCACATTCTAGTATTATTACCGTTATTATTATCGATCTGGCCCACGGTTTTATGTACTAATTTTGTCGTTCCTGAGTTTCTATATCCAATATTGAGAACAGACGGAATTTGGTGTAATAGTGTTTTCATTGATTTTGGTGGAATATCTTTGATAGTCACAAATGGATTTATTTTAGACAGAAATAATATTTCTGATTTGTATTTATTACCTATGCCAGCTACGAATGTTTGATCTAGTAGCAAATCTACGATCAAAGTAGTGCTGTTATCGTTCATCCTTTGATGTAGCCCATTTTTAAGATCATTGATATCAAAATCATGTCGTAGCGGATCAGGACCTAGTTTTGCTATAGGCTCAAGATTTACTGGATTTTCAAAAGAAAATTTTAGTATAGGGCCATTAAACTGGACTGCAACTTTGTATTTTGTAAATAGCATAAGTCTCACTCTGGAATCATTACGTACATCAATAGTACTCCCATTACTCACGTCATTAGCATATCCATTTTTCTTTATGACTGGGTCATGTGTAGTATGTTTATTGGTTAACAATATCATCCGTTTCAGTTTACTCTGCGGAGGTGCTTCTGACTTCCCTTGTTCAAATTGTTGCCTATCATATATTCTCCATTTTCCCCACATTAGCATATGATTACGAAGATATATCCCAGTCGAAAAAGCAATAACTATATTTTTACCATATGTTTCGACCTGCTTTACTGTAGCTCCTATGATCTTATTGGCGAATTCCTTGCCAATACTAGGCCTGCAATAAATCTTGTCAATTGTTTGTCCACAGATAGATCGACAAATGTTTTCAGCAATTAGTTTTACCTCTGGGCCCTCTGACATTTCACAACATCACTACCTTTTTTCTAATATTCAAGATTTTTGGGGTAAGGTGATGAGAATAGCATCACAGTAGTAGTACTGTCCCATACCATCCTGTATCCAGTAAAGCATATTATTTCTTTCTCACAATCTCTAATGCCTTTAGCGCACTTATTTCTTTGTCTTTTATTTCTAGCATTATATCAAAATCCAGACCTTCAGTTTGTTTTATAAAATACTTGAAAGATTTAATGTCAATTCTCTCTGTATGTTTTCCTATTCTATTCATAACACCACTATAATTATCGATAGTTCCTATGTCCTGACTACTATAATCAACCATTGGTAGGCCATCATTGTTAATTTTCCAAGTAGACATTGCTTTCTGAAGAGGATTTCGTATCGACACCTCTTCTTTTACCTTTAATTCTTTGGTATTGTTAACAAAGCATT
>JBKPMK010000418.1:0-2795 GCA_046732115.1 Thermoproteota archaeon | reverse complement strand
TTCCCTAATCGCCGGATATATGCTAAATTTATAAAAACAGTAGTAATGAAACCCTATCTACAACATCTCGCAGTCGATAAAGACGGCCGTAAATTAAAAACTCTGTTTTTGGATTCATTCTTAGATGAAATTGAAAAATTTCCCAATCGATTGAAGATACGTTGGTTCTTAGATTATGTTAGGCTAAATATTATCTCCTACAGAGAGCCATAGAAACTGGGCTAATGATGAGTTGCTAGAATAAGACAAAAATTGTTGAAATTTCACCTGGAAATAAAAGCGTAATACATAAACAGTCTAGAGACTAAATTCAGCCAACCTCTGTTTCAATTATTCCTATTCCGCATCATCATCGATCACTATCGAGTTCTCATCTATGATCCAGTAAAGCCAGTCTGCAAAAGGCCCTACATAATATATGAAATGGAAAAGAGGAAAAAGGTTGAGAGCCATTTATCTATAATCTCAAATTATTTATTGAATTTACGATAAAGTGCTATTATGTTGTTACATGTCTTACAGCTGTATTCTCCCTTTTCAATAAGGATAATACCTTGTCCTAAATACACGCCAAAACTTTTCTATCTGATCTTTCATCCTTTTGCTATCCCCACGATGTTCTTATACAGCAGAAGCAGTTCTTCTTCTTCTTCTATACATATGAATGAAGGAGACCTATCTATTTTGGTACTGATAGGAAATCTGGATCATAAGAAATAAAGCGTTTGAATTTAGTATAGTGGATGATGTCAAGAAGCTTCCGCATTTGCATCATTAATTGAAATTGAAGCTTTTCATAATGATTGATGGAATACGATCATCTATTGAAGATGATTCGCTGCTAGAGTCTGTAGAATGTTTGGGGTTGAAGCTTTTTACAATGACCGATGAAAAACTGTTTTCACCATGACTGGACGATGTAGCACTGGAACTATCATCATCTTGTTTTGAACTGCCATCGTCTGATTTGGTCGACTTCTTTGAGCTAGAGCTACTGTCGCTAGAGGAGTCACCGTTATGGATCTTCTTATCTTTTGAACTACTTTTGGCATTGGTACTGTCAATTTCATCTGATTTAGTACTGCTAGTCTTCTTCTTGTTTGCTGAAGAGGTGCCATCGTCATCCTTTGAGCTGCTATCACTTACTCTTCTTGTGCTATCGTGATTGTTGTTATTATCACTATCATCATGTTTTGAGCCACTATTGCCATGGGTCGGATTAGTAGCAGCACCATGATAACCAAGATATACCACCTGACCAGAGGTGGCTGCTGGAGAAATTGCTGCAAATGTATAATTTTGTCCAGCTGTATTATTGATCCCCGCTGTACTGTTAATCAATGTTACTGGTGGCTGCTGTTGATGCTTCACAGCTGCCACTTGGGGCGCTATTCCTGATGTAGGATGACTAAGTGGAGCTATTGGTGTGCCACTACTGCTAGATCGTGGAATATTTTTCGTATTCGCTATTTGTTGTTGCTTTGGCGGAGAAGTTGTAGCCGTTGTTGGTTTTGTCGTTACTAATGTTTGTTGTGTCGGTGACGATGAAGATTCAGCTGATGTACTCTGTGGCGTTGGTACTGCTGATGCTAGACCGGGTTTTACTGTTTTGACGATACCGCATATGCGTGCTTCTGTAGTATTAACAACTTTCAAGTCCGGGTTAGTGGGATCACACATTTTGGCCTTAAGTTCTTCTGATATTGGCTTGCTAACTTTCGGTGGCGATGACGTAATGGAAGATGACTGTTGAGCATATACGTGAATATTGCTCCAAAGACCCAGGAGCATTACGCCAACAAGTAGTGAAAATAGCGTAAAAATCGAAATTATATTATTCATCCTAAATCTACAGATATAATATTATTATTTATGCGCATTAACTATAAACTAAGTAGTTTCTTATACTATTTTTCATAATAAGATTAATCCTTGGGCTAATGCTAAGAATTCAAGTTGAAGAAGACAAGCTTGGTAAGGAAAGAGGCCATTACATGTATCCAGACCTTTATGGCCATTCAGAAGGAGAAAAAGGAATAGGCAGCCGTTTGCTGTTTGTAGAACACAAGCGATAGAATACCTCCATGTCACATGCTGCCCCGAATTTCTTATAGACAATCTTAGTTACTACCACTATTTTGCGTGAGAACAAGCAATACTAATGCGGGCCAGCCTGGATGTGAAATAAATGTGACATGGGCCCTAACAGATTGGGTTACGAGGGAACTCAAGTTAGTCTAAGTGCTAGTCTTAATCAGTTCTCTCTTGAAAATGATAGAATTTCAAAGCCAATCTAAAAGCATCAAATATATCATTATATGATGTAACTTCTTTATCCAAAGTTCCATCATTATCTACTGCTGTTCTTAATGCAGTAATAGTTTGCCAAGCCTATCAGAATTGTTATCTATTATGCCGTAGTCTTAACTGCCCATGCTGTTCTCTAAATAAAAATTCAGTTACTGGGAAATATTTTTTTCTTGTTTAGTTTGTACCCTTGGTTTGAGTTGTTCGTATCTCATTTTAAACAGTTCTATTACCGCTGATATTTCATGTTCTTGTTCTTTATCTTTATTAATCCAATAGCTAACCCATCCTGACTTTGGTAGTACATGATGAGGTGATACACGACCAGAATCTACAAGATCATTTCTGGTTTTCATCGGAAATGGCAAATCAGCTAAACTCTCGCCATGAATATGACCCATTTCTCTTTTATTTACACGAAATTCTACACCTCCGAATCTATGTGGTTCAGCAGTAACATTCGGCCAGCTCAATATTTCTTTTTGAAT
>JBKPMK010000417.1:0-2832 GCA_046732115.1 Thermoproteota archaeon | reverse complement strand
AAATAAACTATTACAATCTAAAGAACCCCAATCATGGCTGGTGCTGATCTTATTTTTTTTGATAATATCCAGGAAATGAGAAGTGACCTGTATGTTTTGCTGACATATATCCCATGATAGGATTTTGTATAAACTATTTATGAATAATCATGCAATATTAAGCACAAAGACTCCATAGCAATGCACTGCAGACTTAGGTGTTAATTATTCAGAGTTATATTTGATGATATGACTATGATTCCATACGTATTCAAATCCTCGAATCTAGTAAATGATTGTGAGAAATCACCATCAAATAATATTAATTGTACTGGTGTAGCCAGCAACGAAGGAGGAAGACGCCACATTGCAAATGCGGCAGTTATCTTTGATAGTCGCTATGGAAACACCGAAAAGATTGCAAAATCACTTGAAGCCGGCCTCAAGCAGGCAAATATCACCACTACTGTTTGTGTTAACGCAGAATATGTAAATAATGATTTGCTTAAAGATTGCGATCTGATTTGTATAGATGCTCCAACTCATTTTCTTAGTGCGTCTAAATCAATAAAACAATTCCTTGCAAAGATGAAGGGCATAGATTTATCTGGAAAAGTATGGCTTTTTGATACAAAATTCGATTCACGTATGTCTGGTAGCGCAGCCAAGTTCATTGAGAGAGAATTAAATAAGCTTTACCTTGATATCATAGCGCCTCGCGAATCAGCGATCGTCTTTGGTCAGAAGGAAAAGGAAGGTGGAGCAAGGCTCAAAGAAGGTGAAGAGAAAAGATTTGAGCAGATTGGGTTTCGTCTTGGGTCCAAAAAAGCTGAGATTGTCAACAGCAGCCATAGCCATTCTGCAGGCTAGTATTTCTTCTAGGTTGCATTATAATGAAATATAAGCATATTGTGATACCTAGGTTCGGTGGACCAGAGAATCTCTTACTAGCTGAGGATGAGCTTCTTGAACCACGAGCTAATGAAGTGCGTGTAAAGGTGCTTGCTGCAGGTGTATCCTTTGCAGATATTCTTATGCGACAAGGAGTTCATCCGGAATCTTGGAATCTTGGAAGAACACCATTTACTCCAGGATGGGATGTTGTTGGCGTTGTTGATAAATTAGGAGATAAAGTATCAACGTGGCAAACAGGTCAGATGGTGGCTAGTTTACCAATAGTCGGAGGGTATTCAGAGTTTATTGTTATGGAATCTAATGAACTGGTATCAGTTCCCCCTGGACTTGATCCTGCTGAGGCTGTAAGTTTAGTGTTGAATTATATCACTGCTTACCAGATGCTCCATCGTTGTGCTCACATAAAACCTGGCGAAATCATATTAATTAATGGTGGTGCTGCTGGCGGTGTTGGTACAGCTCTACTCCAATTGGGTAAGCTTGCTAATATGAAAGAAATGTATGGAACCGCATCATATGGGAAACATGACACCGTATCTGATTTAGGTGGTATTCCCATAGATTACAAGTCAGTAGATCTAGTTCAAGAGATTATCAAACTTACTAGTGATGATGATAAGGGTGAATCTGGCGTAGACACTGTATTTGACGGCATAGGAGGTAAATCATTCAAGTCCTCATACGAGATTCTTCGTAGCGGTGGTAGATTGGTCGCCTATGGAGGCACACCTACTACTGACCTCGGAGATTGGCTGATGATGTTTACCATGAATGTGGTTTCCGACAAGAGAAAATTTATCTTGTATAGTATACAAACGCTAAAAAGACTAAAACAAGATTGGTTCCATGAAGATTTGACTTTATTATTTAATTTACTAGAGCAAGGAAGGATCAAACCTATCGTTGCAGCGAAAATGCCTCTGAATGAGGCTGCAAAGGCTCATGAATTACTGGCCGGCGGCTCAGTCCAAGGTAAGATTGTCTTGATTTGTAATGATTGATAAACTAGAGATAGTTCTTGGTTTCAAGTCTTGGTATATAGTTTTTGCAAATAACAATATGGGCATGATCTGGAGTCAACTTGCTGGACATTAATTGGACAACTGATGAATGATAAACTTGAAACAATCAGCATGTCAAGCCCAGCGCAAGTGACATTAAAAAGGTGAGGGACAAAAATATCAATTCACTAATAGTAACTGACAATTACTATAGATCAGTTGACATAGTAACTAAAGGTGATTTAGTAAGGAAAATATTATTCATGATGCAAAAAATAGTGATACTCAAATAAAAGATATATAGATATATACAATAAATGATAATAGTAGTTATCAGATTTATTCATTGACCACACCCAGCATAATAAAAATAAAAAAGATCTGATATATCTCGAATCTTTGGTCTTTTAGCCTTCTTGTTCTATTGCTCCCTTTGGCACATAACCTGCAGCCCCAGCTTTGGTCTGAATACCTGATAGATTACCATAGGCAATTTAGGGAAGAGAAGAAAGAATGGCCACTTGTTCCTGTTCAAGTAGCTACAGATATGATAAAAGGTCTGCCAATACCCTCAAGATTTATTGATAAATTGAAAATAGGAGACTTTGGCTGTGGCGAGGCCGAACTATCTTCTTTATTGGAGCAAAATAAAGTGTATAGTTTTGATCATCATAATATCTTAAATGAAAAATAATAGCCTGTGATATGAAACATACTCCATTAAATGATGGAGGATTGGATGTTGCAGTTTTCTCACTGTCACTTATGGGTATTAACTGGATTGACTATTTTAGAGATGCAAGAAGGTGTCTTACAGATGGAGGCTATTTAATAATTGCAGAGACGACAAGGTCGCTTCATCTGCGCGGTTCACTATATAGTAACGAAGAAGGAAGACTATATGAGTTAAGGGATGTCTTGAAGAGAGAAGGATTTC
>JBKPMK010000416.1:0-6663 GCA_046732115.1 Thermoproteota archaeon | reverse complement strand
ATACATCTCTAATCAACGTATTAATAATATGGATAATTTCAATGTTTGAAGTTATTCGTGTCAAAATCATAGAGGGGGTTGTGACTCATATGTTACCATTTGTTAGAACGTATATTTGCATAATGATAAGTCCGTAATTTCCTTTTTGGACATATAATATATTAATCATATATTTTACTTATATTATATCGTTATGATAAGACCGTAGCAATATGTGGCCAAAAGACACAGAAACTGAGATGCCATAATGCTGAGAGAAAGAGAGTCTTTTGTGTTAATCTTATCCCAACAATGTTAGTCTTGGATCCGAGGTTATTTAGGTTATCTAGTTAACCGGCCAAGTTAATTGATTAATTCGAACATAATGAATATCAAATCTCATTGTAGTACCTGTCTTTCCAGTCTACTTACCTTCTGCATCATTTCTAGGTTCTTTGATTTGAGCTTATCAACATCCTCTCTTATGGTCGTAAATTCTTTTGACGTTTTCATGGATTCTTTGATCAAATTCAGACATTCCTCAGCTATTCTTGTTACCTTGTGGTCTATATCGTGTTCAATTACCCAAGTTAGCTCGGGAATTGCTTTTGGATCTTCCGCATCTGCAAATGCTCTGCAAGCATTGATCCGAACGCGGAACCACTTGTCAGTTAATAATTTCTTAAGATGATCAAATACTTGGCGATTTTCTCGCACAAATTTGCCTAAAGCAAAAGTTGCAGCCTCACGTATCCTATTGCTATGACCATACCTGCTCCTTTCAATTAATAACTCAGCAATTTCTCTATTTTCATTAAATTCTTTCAAACCTTTGATAGCTCCTTGGGCTATAACATCCTGAAAACTAGTCATTTCAATAGCCTTTTTCAATATTGGAATTGATTGTAGATTCTTTATTTTGCCGATTGCGGTTGCTATCTCTGCTTCTACAAAATAGCTTTTATCTCTATTGATCAACATGGATTTGAGCATATTAAGTGAATCTTCCTTTCCGAATTCTCCAATTGCTCGTACTACTGCTCGTCTGACTTTGGGGTGCTTTACATCAGAAGAAAGACATTTCTTTAATGCTTCGTAGGCGGAATCAGATTTGATCAATCCTAGTGTTTTGGCTGCCTCGACAGAAACTCCCCAAAAATTATCTTCCATTACTGTTTTTTGCAATGATTCGATAACATCTTCCGAAGATTCATTCTTGAGAGCACGAGCTGATTCTATTCTCTCAATTGCAGTTCGTCCATCATGTAATTGGTTGATAAGCATTTCCTTTGGAGCCTTTAGGGATATTGTTTTTAACACCTTAAAATATGGATCAATTGATATCCATTCTATTTTCGTTCCCTTTTGATTGTGCATTGGAATTTGGAAGACGTTTTCCCTTTCTGATATGTCAAAAGTATAAATTGCTTCTTCCCATTCTATTTTCCTTCTTCTTTCATCTCTTCCATTTTCACACTCAGAAGTAAAAGGAGAGGACGAAGAAGAAAGAACCAATTTTACATCCAAAGGAAATTCAAACATGTCACCTTCTTGTGTTTGTTCAATTTTCAATTTTATATTAGCTGGATCTACATGGAATTCTACATTTAGATTAGGATGTCCTGCTCTAAAAATCCATTGATCAAAAAATTGTTCTAGACTTTCTCCTGATTCCAACTCAAGTATTTTGCGTAGATCATGAGTTTCAGCTACGCTGTTAGCATATGTTCGAAGATATGTCTTTAAGGATCTCCTGAAATATTTGTCACCAATATGGTTCCTTAACATGTGGATAATACATCCACTCTTTTCGTAAGTATGTCTGTCAAATAGATCATCTGGCCGTTTGTAAGTTTTTGTTGCAATAGGTCGCTTGTACCTATTGTTAGCTTCATCAAAATAATCGTCTGCTGTCTGCATTATGTAGTATTGGAATTCATCAGTTCCCATACTAGATTCCCAATATAATGCCTCACAATATGTTGCAAATCCTTCATTGAGCCAAATATGTTGCCAGTCTCTGCATGTTACCGAATTACCAAACCATTGATGAGCAAGCTCGTGGGAAACTAAGTGGTCACTTGTAAAATCAAGATGAGCCTTTTTATCATGCAAAGTATCTACCGTTAGAGTTGTACAGCTAGAGTTTTCCATACCGCCATACATAAAATCCTCAACTGTGACTTGTGAATACTTACTGTAAGGATATTTTATCCCAAAGTATTGTTCGAAAAACTTGATCATATCTGCAGTATGCTCGAAAGATCTTGCCGCATCATTTTTTTTATCTTGGGGTACATAATAAAGTAATTTCATGTCTTTATTGTACGTCCTTCTCATTTCTGCAAATTTACCTATGACTACTGATGTAAGATACGCAGGGTGTGGATTTGATTCTACCCACGTAAAGACCCTTTTCTTATTGGTCTTATTGCTATTACCATCTACCTCATTCAATCTTTGCTTTTGAACTTTTATTGCTTGCAAAATGCCATTTGAAATTGCAATAAAGTTCATAGGAACTGCAACTGAGACCTCACTTTCGAATTTAACCATCGGATGATCTATGCATGGAAACCAGTACTTTGACTCGAGTGTTTCTCCCTGAGTCCAAGCTTGTAAATTCTTTTTAGGGTAATGCTCATCAGGTTCGACAAAATAAAAACCTTTTCTCGGCTTTGTGGAGTATATTATATTGATGTGAAAAGCCGTTCCTTCTCTTATTAATCTTCCGAGATCGATATGAAGTCTGTCATAATAATTATGGAAATCTAATCTCTTCTTGTTAGGAGGTGTATTATTATTATTATTATTATTATTATTATTATTATAATTATTGCTAGTAGCATATGTAATAAAAAACACGGATTTTATTTGCAGTTCTGAAATATCAAGTACAATTTTATCTATGTCTTGGATTGCAATAATCTCAAGTTCTTGGTCACAACTGATAGTCTTGGAATTAAAATCCGGTTCTACTGATAGCCGCATATCGCTGATTGTAAATAATAACGAGGGAGCATAATGAGTCCTGCTTCCGGAGAGCTCAAATTTCTTAATGCCAATTCCATTACCTGTTTTCACGGTTATTTACGATCATCATGTTTAATTCTTGACAAAATAAAGCTTCTGTAAATATTCGGTTAGGTGAAATCTGCAAAATCGTAGGGAGTAAAATAAAGGCTGCAGCTTATTTTATGTCATATTCACACATATCATGCCATAGCCACTATTCATTATCTTGTCAGATTCTGCGCAACTTTGGGGGCTCATCTTTATTTCTAATATTCCTTCTATGAGTAGTCTTATTGGAATCTTATCTCTTCTAAGTTTGAGTTTACTGAATATGCATGAAGATAGTCTCAGGATAAAATACAAAATAAAACAAAAAATAAAATAATAAAGTTGATATCGAAGTTAGTGTTATCAACATTAGTAACATCAGGTCTTATTATATTTACAATGTCACGATAATCTCAAATGAATACTGGTCTTGACCTTGACTTTGACTTCGCTAAAATGCTCGAAGACTCAATAGACGATAAGATAAACCAGTCTAGAGAGGAAATGCATGAATATCGTAATAATCCTATATTCAGCCAGAGCTTGTTAATTGAAATTGAGGCGTTAGAGTGGGTTCAACTACAAATAGAGCATTTAGTTAAGAGTAGAGTAAAAATGAACTAAACTGAAATGAATAATGATCTTAATACTGTCAGAGCTCCTAGTATCAAACACGATTTCCATGGGTTAAAGACGTCTGTTATTTTGCATAGAGGGTTAGACACATGTTAGATGTTAAAATAAACCATCTTAGAATAGCTATGTAGATCAGATAATCTTCTTAATAGCGATATGTTTGTGATATGAATACAAGCTTTAGAATGGGTTCAAGTCCGAATGTTGGCAATGACCGTAATTATTCATTTATTGGAAAGCTGAATACAAATGTAGCACCTTTACCATCTGGATTATTCTCAGCCCATATCCTTCCACCATGGGCTTCAATAATACCCTTGCATATGAATAATCCCAAACCTGTGTCTCCTGTTTGTGATTTAGTGGCAAATTGTGAAAAGCCTTGGCATTATTTGAGAATCTATTCCTGTACTTGTGTCTTTTATACTGACAAGAATTAGCTGCTTCTGATTATTGCTGCCGTGTTCTTCTCTTTTCTGCTTTCTATTTTCTACCATGACAGTTATATTACCTTGACCTCTTGTAAATTTGACCGCATTATCTAAAAGATTCAATATAAATTGGCTTATTCTTTCTTTATCTGCAAAAACAAAAAAATCTTGAGGTGTATACAATAATTTTATTGCATTATCATTATCTTCTGTTTGTTGCGATATTTTATTTATCATTATATCATCTATAGCATTAGTGATTACATCATTTAGATTGAATTGTTGAGGTTTAACGATTGACTCTATTTTTGTTACATATTGACAAGAAAATAACAAAAATGACAGTTTTGTCTATTATTATCGTAGGACTGTCTATTGCAACAATCACAAATGCATTAGTACCAGCATTGGCAAAAAAGACCATGATCCTCAGAATGGATGTGGTCAAGCATCAAAAGACTTTGCTACAAATTGTCCTGATTCAGTAGAAAAACATGTATCATCGTTCGACACATCACGTGAAGGTATAGGCAATGTTGCAAAAGATAATGGACTTTCGGTAAGCGACTTAAGAAAGGCATTAGACGCTAACGGTCCACCGTGTTAAGAAGCTAAATAACCCTCTTTTTATCATTAGACGCTGATTTGTTGATCGTGCTCAGCGATCAAAAATGAAATTAAAAAACTTTAGCTATCTTTTTCTCACGATAACAACTCAACTTAAGTCTGTTTGTCATGTTAGGGCGTCATGGAAAATAATTCCTAGTGTGTGTCGTTCTCCTTCATGTAGTTCACTTACACCATGTCTAATTTGTGTTCGAAAATATCCTTTACTAGCTTTTATAGGTCTGAAATTAGTACTAATGATTAGCATATCTCCTTTATGCGGCTTTAAGACAATTGCTTTTGATTGTGCTCTTGGAATTTGCTCTGTTAATACAAACTCTCCACCAGTATAGTCGACTTCAGGTTCATTTAGAAAGAAAACCAGTTGAAAAGGAAAAAATATGTCACCATAAAGATCTTGGTGCAATGTATTATGTCCTCCTTTGCCATATTTTAGAATAAGTACAGTAGGTTTTGTTTGATCATGATCATGGCAAAGCTTTTGCAGTTCATCAAACTTGCCTGGAAAATGCGTTTCTATATTTAGCATGTTCATCCATGAATTTGCGATAGGTGCAAGTTTTGGATAAATTGCTGTTCTAATAGTCTGAATTAGATCAGGAAGAGGATATCTAAAATATTTATACTCGCCTAATCCAAAGCGATGTCTTTCCATTGTGATGGTCTTACGATATAGATCGGAGTTATTGTAATTTCTAATCAGATCATCGCAGGACTGACTGAGTAAGAATCTTGATACTAAAGCATATCCTTTTTCATCCATTTGTTCTGTTACCATTTGCCAGTCCACATCCTCAACCCTCTCTTCTGGATTTTCCATCTTTATTGCATTAGTTGTTTAGTCTTATATTGTCATAGGATCAGCAATCTTCTGAAAGACGAGTATCTATGTTACCTTATAATAAATAATAAAATTTTATGCAATGACTATTAAAGTATATTGTATTAATATGACAGATACTGCAAAGAAGATAAAGAATGCAGGACAAGATTTTGAAGCAAAAATGAAGACTGAACAAGACCATGCAGAAGGCAAACCTAGTTTAGAAACCTTAAATAAAGCTAAAGTAAAGACAAGAGATGCCTTGACTTCACAACCACTAGAAGACTATTTTTCTTTTTTCCTCTTTTAGCAGTAAAGAAAGGTTTGGGATATATTGAGACAAGATGATCAATTATGAATCGATTGATTTATCTTCAGTAATGTCAATAAATAGTTAGTTATCCGACTGTTATCCCGTAGTAGCGAGAAAACATTAGTCTTAATTCTACTTATAAATTTGTGGGTTATACTAATTTTTTATTATATTTACCCATGACATGTGTAAAGGAATGGATCTGAATATCGAATAGAAATCATAAAACTTAGTTTGATATACTATATGCACAAAATCGTTTACATTCCATGATGCTTCTTGAATATATCATAATTAATATTTAGGAACCATTTTTGCTCGCTAAATCAAATTACCTATGATAAAGAGAGTCATTGCAAGTGCAATGGTAATTCCCCACACAACCTTGTTCCAATCAAATATCTTCTGTCCATCCAGTACTCCAAAGGGGAGTAGGTTGAATAACGCTATCCAACCATTAAATGAAGCGCCACTATAAAGATACGGATAATTTGGAAAGACATACGCAGCTAATATGAAACCAAAACCCATGACAATATTTGTTAATGGCCCAATAAATGCAACCCTTCCAAATCTGGATTTATCAGATAATCCAATCATGACTGCACCCGGAGCTATAAATTTAAAGGGTATGAACGGAATTGCTGATATGGCAGTTACCATTATGCCATATAAATCTGTACGAAATTCTGCCCACGAACCATATGATTGAGCTAGGAATTTATGAGCTAATTCATGAATCAAGAATGCACTTATGAATATTAAAAGAAATTCTACAGATATGTACCTGT
>JBKPMK010000415.1:0-6725 GCA_046732115.1 Thermoproteota archaeon | reverse complement strand
AAGTAGCAAATGTCCGTGCTGTGATAACACCATTTTGAAACCAAGGTTATTATCTTATTTGCTGTCCAGGAAAAAATTTTAGGATTTTGCTTATGTTCATCAAGGCGTTAGATCCAATGCCATCTTTAATTCAGCTATCTCTTTCTTAATAGTTTCTTCCTCTGCTTTATCGGAAAGATATTTCAGTTCTGCTGATATAATGTCCTTTTTATCAATACAAACACTATGGGAATCATCAATAAGTGAGTATGTCACTTTCCTATCTTTCTCCTTACATCCACAGATCTTTGCTATAATCTTCAAAGGCTCTTCCATATGAGCAATATTCATTTTTGTCTTTACACTAACTGCAATAGCTAACCAGATGAATTAAACACTGATTAACTATGTTAACCGAAGTTGTAAAACAAAGATATTTTTGGTATTATTTGATACCAAAAGTTCCATATTGTCTTAGTGAATGTCCAAAGATGTGAATTACTTTTCTTCGACCCTTTCTAAATGTTATGTGGTGAAGAATACAAAAACTACCACAGATATTCCTATTCCTCTTAAGTTTATAGCTAAACCTGTAAAATTCGCAGTTATTATGACCTCACAATTCATTGGGCATATTCCATTTATCATATCCATCTATGAAGAAATATTTAATTAAAATCATTTATTAATGATAAATCTACAGAGGTTTAATTGTCTTATTGTTTTATTGGCGTCTATCAATATGAATTATACACCCACAATGTCGATTGCTATAGATAATTCTGAGATTGCTTCTTTGTTAAGGGCATTTAGTACTTCAAGTCTGTTGATCTTTATAACAGCAACACCTTCATTAGCCTGCAAATCAAGCATTATATGCTTCGTTTCAAACGACAATAGAATAGTCTGGCTATGAGTATAATTTAATTTCATACATACGAACAAATTAATATTCTATCCATTAGACAAGTATATTTGCGACCTAATTAAACCGCTACCGCTGCTTCAGTTCCAATTTTTACCAACATCTTGCCAAGGTTTTCTCCTTTAAATAGGCCAATAAATGCATTAGGTGCATTTTCTAATCCTTCAGTAATAGTTTCCTTCCACTTAATTTTTCCTTCATCAATCCATCTAATCATCGAAGAATGAAACTCGTTTAGCACATCGTAGTGATCTCTTACAATAAAGCCATGCAGTCCAAGTCTGTTTGGGATGGCTCGAAATAAGTTTGGCAAAGCATAAGGGATAGCAACATTATATTGAGATATCATACCACAAAGCACAATTCTTCCGAATGTCTTCATGTTATCAATTGCTGCTTCTAGATGCTTACCTCCCACGTTATCAAAATAAAGATCAATGCCTTCAGGACAGGCTTTTCTTAATTCAGAAGCAATATTATTTTCGCATACAGTTTTGTAATTAAAAGCATAATCTACCTTAGCCTCATCTAGCAGCCATTCTACTTTTTCTTCAGAACCAACACTTCCTACAACATGACAGCCTTTTAACTTTGCAATTTGAGATGCAACAGATCCTACCGCTCCTGACGCAGCTGACACAAAAACTGTATCCTTACCTTCATTTAATTTGCCTATTTTGAAAAGTCCTATATATGCAGTGAGTCCATTCATACCTAACACGCCTAAAAACGACTGTATTGGTGCAATTTTTGAATTAATTCTTAAAATATCATTGCCATTTGAATGCCAATATTCCCTCCACCCCAAGTTCCCAAGGACATATTCTCCTACCTTAAACTCCTTATTCTTGGATTCTATAATCTGCCCTACACATGCACCATCGAGGGCCTTATTTAGTCGAAATGAAGAGATATAACTTTTAGTTTCCTCTGGACTTCTCATCCGTCCACGCATGTAGGGGTCTACAGACATCCAAATGTTACGTACCAAGAATTCGCCTTCTTTTGGTACTGCAATATCTACTTTAGCTAGCTCAAATATGTCTTCCGTAGGCATTCCTTTAGGATATTTCTTGAGACGTATTTCCTGACCTGTTATTGATACCATGTTGATATTAGGCTACAGCATGCATATTTTATTTATTTTATTTGTCGAACAGGGCTCGTTGTATATGAGCAGGTGGTTGAGTAAATGGTAATTCTACTCTATACCAGTTTCAAAAGCTGAATCTATACAGATTAGGATTTAATCGCATCCAAACGCTATAGTGGGTTTTTGATTTTTGTTGGTAATTAGAGCCGTTGACATCGACCTTGTATTACATGCTATGCCAAATCTTCCTTTAGTATCAACCGTTATTATTCCACCAGTATTCTTACCAAACCTTTTAGTTAGCATGTCAACTGTTTTTTTACTTGATAAACCTGCGCTATTTTTTTTAGATTGCATTTGGTCACAAGCATATTTACATAAACAAAGTCTCATGGCATACTCTCCATAACCAGTAGCACATGCTGCTCCTGATTTATTGTCAGCATAGATGCCAGAACCAATTATTGCAGAATCACCTATTCTCCCATGCATCTTAAGCCATATTCCACCAGATGAAACAGCCGAAGCAACATTTCCATTTCTGTCAATTGCAACTGCTCCTACAGTAGAATAATGTTGATGACGAATTTTTTCCTCTTGTGATGTCATAGACGAAAGCGTCATCATCAGTTTGCTATTCTTTTTCCATTTTGTTCTGAAATTCTTTAAAAGCCTGCAATATTCCTTCATTTTTTTCTCATTTATCTCATGAGAATAGCCTTCAATAGTGTCGCCAAATAGCTTTGAAAGTTTAGTCACTCCATCTGAGACTATCATCACATGATCCGTGCGCTCCATCGTCAGTCTTGCTACCTTTACAGGGTTTTTAATGCCTGTTGCCATTCCTATAGAACCAGCAGATAAATCTCTTCCATCCATAATTGAAGCGTCCATTTCTACTGTCTTGTCAATTGTAAGAGGAGCGCCAATACCAGCATTGAATAGTCCGCTATCTTCCATGCTTGATACCGCTGCTTCCACTGAATCGACTGCTGCTGTCTTATTGCTACTACCTCTCTTTAAGAAATC
Organism: Thermoproteota archaeon; assembly: GCA_046732115.1. Classification (GTDB taxonomy): domain Archaea; phylum Thermoproteota; class Nitrososphaeria; order Nitrososphaerales; family Nitrososphaeraceae; genus JAFAQB01. The sequence goes on along the minus strand of JBKPMK010000415.1, from coordinate 3,699 downwards.
AAAACTATAAGAAACAACAGATTTAAGAGATCTGGTGATTCCATCTGTTTTTTTTATTTTTTCGACGCTTGCTCCACCATGTATTAGTATGCCGAAATCAAAACACTTTCCATTAGAACTCAAAATGAGGTCATTGATTTATTCAATCTCCTTTATAATTATCTAATTTCGTTTCGTCATCAGCATCATGCTCTACACCTAAAGAACTTTGAGGAAACTTGAACAAAGAGAGAATTCCAAAAGAAACTGTAATAAAAATGAAATGATAATATAGCGTACAGGGACCTGTTAAAAATTCTGACTTAACATGGTTAGAATATAATTAATAGTCTCGTTAGATATACTATTGAATGATTTCATCTATCTCTACATAACAACAAAAATCTTTGTTTATGAGGTAACCCTGTCTATTTTTTAGGATATCGTATCCGATAAATATACTGAGTCAAACTCAAAGTAATTATATAGTAGTGATAAAATTGTTGTATGAATGATTGTGAACACTGGGGCTGTAATAAATTCAACAATACTTGCGTCGGGTGTGGTACTATCATTTGTCCATCCTGTCTAAAGGAGCCTGAATACTGCAGCTGCGAAAATAAAGAATCATGCTGCACATAATTTAGCATTTTCGTAATTTTCTAAACAATCTCTTCTAATATTATTACTACAGAATATTGGCTATGTGCTAGACCATTATCTTCTTTGATCTAGTTCACTGGATCTCATTTTTAAATAGAGAAGCGCAGATTTGTATCCTAGCATACTATAAATTTTACCCAGATTCGAGCTGTTAAGTTAATGAATAGCAATTAAACTATTCTTATGTTCAGTGATAGTATAGCCATATCTTCAATTTTGTCACAGTATCTACTAATGGCTCCTACATTTCTCAAAATTACAATACTACAGCTGCTTGCCAATTTCGCCCTAGTACCACAACAATAACAAACCAACAAACCAATTCAGGCCTTATTTTGGGAGATTCAATCTATACAGAGCAAGATAAAGCCACATGTTCAAAACCTATAGTATCGATATTACAAGTGGGCTACAAGCGGTAAGAGTATAAATTTTTCCGATAATGGAACTGTCTTCATAGTACCCACAGTTGCATTTAAACAGACATGCAACTACTACGGTAGATGGTAATGGATCAACTTAGCATTATTAATAATTTGGTAGTAACCTTCAAAATAAAACAGACAAAGCAAGGAAACCACAACCATAAGTTAGGAATGGAAATATGAAAGCAAGGCAATTACTTTTTTAATATTTTTTTAATTGATATCAATTAGCAAGCAGTTACTCACTAAAATTATACGATGTAAATTATTCTTAGGGAAATGGTATAGCTAAAAGGAAAGGCGTTTTGTCCTTTATAGCAGAATGGTCATCGTTATTTGGGCTTAGCTGAAGATTACACGTGGTAGCTGCATTATTACTGTTGCTAATAGTACTAATGCATAATTTGGCAATTACTTGATGAGGAATAGGTACTACAGCAACACCTATGAATGATATTATTGTAGCTAGAATCAGCACTGTTATTGTTGAAGACCGTGATGAATATATACGGATCCTAATACGTATCTCCCCTTGTAACTAGTGTACCATATTAGGTATATTTGGTTTGTATCAACTTGGATACTACAGTTTCTTAAAGAAGTTATTACTATCTCTATGATCTAGAATAATATCAACAACTATTGCAAAAGAAGAACATCAAGAGGATAAGATATTGACTGATGATAATCCGTGCATTGAATATTTTGAGGAAGATGAAAAGAATCTGACGGATTCACTGGTTCCTGTAGTAAATTTTAGACTAGTCGATATATCTATACAAATAATCCCTCAACGTAGACATTAACATAATATGGATGAAAATACATTGATTAAAGCGAATACCATTTAAGTCTCTTCAAATAATGAAGATCAAAGGAATACCAATTCGTTTACATTTTACCCTAATCGTGGTTTTCTTCCTAATAGCATGGACACTCTCAGCAAGCTTATAACTGAAATTTATCGTGGTCTAGCTAGGATTGAATATTGGATCACAGGTATTTCTATATTATAACGTGAATTAGCTCATTCTGTAGTGGCATTAGGGTTGGAGGACTATCAGATATTGAAGAAGGCGAGTCTTCAAAGGATTTTCATAAGGAATTCAAAATTGCTATAGTAGGTCCTATGACTAGCTTTGTCATTGCAGCTGTGTTGGGACTATTTTGGTGGATATTGATATCCGTAGCTCAGACAGAGGGATCTACTTCTTTTTCTTTTAATAATAACAGTATAATGCGACAACAATTATTTGAGATTAGCGAATCAAGTTTTTAAAGAAAGAGGCTTGCAGCGAGTATTTGTTATTACTTAGTCTATGGTCAGTTTGTCGGTTACCATTATTAGTTGGTGTGGAACAAAAATCAGAGTTGTTATGTTTGGAAATAACAATTCGATTGAGAAGCGACTGTTTGATGGGTATTATACACAAGTTTGGTTGGTTTGAATGTAATACTGTTACTGGCTAATGAATCATATTCAACGAAACTCGATCTGTTATTTAGTGCTAAAGTTGGCATAGCTGAACCTTTTTATCCTCATAACTAAATCCCTGAACTTGCAGTTTATATGCATTCACATACTCTTAGAACGAGGGAATCAGTTTGCCACGAATCGTACAATATGTTCATTTAAACAAGAGAAACTTTACACTAGAATAGCAAATCATATGACTGGTGTTTAAGAGCGATCAGTATCGTAGGATGACCGCTGATTGTTTATCGGGAAGAACTTTCACCAACGTTTATTGGATTTGCTTTTATCATTTTCTACAATATTAGAAGGTTACCCATGAGCCTAAATTCAAAAAAAGTAATCAATTGTAATAGGGAGTCTGAAATATATGACTATTCTACTTTAATGGAAGAGAAAACAAGAGAAAGAAACATTGACAGCGAATTGCAGATGGTCCTGCCAAGCTCTACACGCTCGTATAGAGATAGGAATTACATTATCAAAGACATAATCTCGAAACTAGTAGAGCATGGTGAGCTTAACAAGAGCAATTTAATAAGTTATTGTGGATTAAACTTAAAAAAACATGAGTATATTATTGATTATTTGGAATCGAATGGATTAATTGTCAAAAATGATATGTTTCAAAGAAAAAGAACAATTACTATTTACAAGCCAACAGAGAAAGGATCGGAATTTTTTAGGACTTTGCGATCCTATGAAAAAATGTTTCCTAGAAAAAAAACTATTAAAACTGTCAAAAACAGAATTAGATGAGGCGAGCAATAAGAAACTAATACTCTGTCAAACTAACAAGCTTAAAGAGCAGTAGTCATTAAAGGTTTTAGCTTAACTTAAAAGAACAATATATCTTGTAAAAATGAAAAATTCACATAGCCTGCTTATGTTGACCAATCTTCCTCACCATTTGTCTTCCAGAAGACTTATCATTATCCTGTGATATACTTTGCACGATACGCTGTATGGCCAATTTGTACGGTGATGATGGTAATGATAATCATAATGACTTTCCTATTAGCGAACTACAACAAGACAATATTGGCGGTCAACGTTCCAAGATCGATGTAGTGGCCACCATTCTTCATATTTGTCTAGACGGGAGTTTAAAAAATCATATAATTGGAAAGGGTAATCTAAGTGATTCTATGACTAATC
>JBKPMK010000414.1:0-13912 GCA_046732115.1 Thermoproteota archaeon | reverse complement strand
TAAATCCCTCAAAATACAGATAGGTGAAGAAGCAGATTATGATAAAGTGATTGCCAGGTATAGATCGGAAGGGTTTGGAGACGATGCTGCTCTTAAAGATATGAAAGTAGCTCCTGTCAATTTCAATAAAGAGCATAAAGCAATGCTCGGTCATTGCAAAACGATATTGGAAGATGAAGGCGGTGGTAGAATAGCCATCAATCCTAACAAGTTCGATAAACTAATCACTTCGCTTAGGACGACTGTAGATAATGATGGTATTTTGGATAAAAAATCGACATCCTATAATGACATGTTTGATGCATTTAGGTTTGCGCTAAAGCTTTATCACTTTCAAGAGAGAATTGATTAAGACCCATCAATCAATCAATCAATCTGTAAGCTGAAGTTAGGTACAATCTAGAGAATTAATTTCTGAATTAACTTCTCGAATTTTTAATAATGACGAGTACTGATAGAGACATTACTCAACTGAAGAGTGGACTATTACTCAGTAGTCCCTCGATCCCTAGCAGCGGGCTGTATAATATCACGTCCGCTGCTTCAACACATAGCACAATACAATTTATTTTTCAACGATGCACAATATCACTTGATTTAATTTAACATCTCGTACCGTCTAAATGACCAAGTCATAGATAGACTGTTCGGGAGAGATTTAATCAGTGATGTAGAGGCAGTAGTATCATAAATCAAATTAAATTGAATGACTGAAGTTGTGAAGCACCAATGCATAAAAGCATGCTATCTGACTCAGGTGATCCAACTTTCTAGTAGTTTGAGATGAAAACAAGGTACATATAAAAGCTAGAAGTGAAAACATAACTCAGAAAGAAATCTGCAGTGCAGCAGGAGTAACAGAGGTAACACTAAGAAATAGGTTTAAAGACTTGAAGAATCATCGAATTGATCTAAATTAGCTAATGAACTTTAAGACGCTATTGTGATTTTGTTATCTTATTTTCTATATTATGATCATTATCATGTCAGTGATATGATTAATTCTAATGCCATGGCAAATTTTGGAGCTATTTATGGCATGATAAAATATACAATGGAAGCCCTAAATACGATAGATTCGTTAATTGAAAAGTTAGAAGAAAAATCAGTTGATAAAGAAGAAGTACGCACACTAAGGACAGAATTCACAAGCAAGGTCAACGAGACATTTGCTTAATAATCAGATCTTATATAACTGTCTGCACATACCATGTCATCGTCAGAAAATACTGGTGTCAAAAAGAAAGCAGTGCTAGTACAAGTTAATCTCTATAAGCAGATACGAGAACAGTTGCTTGCTAAGCTAAAAATATACCAGCTGCAAAATAAAGTGGAACTTGCAAAAATAATTTCTGAATCTATATGACACCAACTACACTAATACCATTGATTATAAGACGAACAGTCGTCTTCAAGTACAGGTACGGTGCTAGCACCATTACTGCAGGGAGTATTACTAGTATGGGATTCATAAATTGATTTTACTACTATCTTGGTAGTAACCTGGCGCTTTATCCTTTTCACATAAAACCTTCTACAAAGGAGGAAAAGTAGCTATCAAAGTAGCTATCTGTTGTTGCAGTCCATATTATCAACAAAAGAACGCATAACAGATCACAAAACAGTCAACGTATTTCTGTCAAGTATGTCACGTAATAGCCTAAAGTCAAAGCAAACTTATCAATTTGGGTTAACACATTTTCAAAGGTTTCTTGAACAAAAATACCCTCAATATAACATAGAAACTATTCTTAAACCGCTATCAAAAAGTGAGCTCGATGTCTATGTCATACTAGATGAATTTGTGTCATGTCTTGTAGATCCTACTTTGGAACTCACATTAAGCAGCATCAAATTATGCATGGCAGCTGTAAGATCTTACTTGGCCTACTACGATATTGATATAATACCTTCAAAATTTAAAAGAAAAGTCAAAATGCCAAAAATGTATCGGGAGGATGAAGAACCCCTTGATGCATCTGACATTAGAAAGATTTTGCTGGCATGTAACAATAGACGACTGAAATCATACCTGTTAGTGTTGGCTAGCGGGGGTATGCGTGCAATTGAAGGATTAGCAATAAGATTAAAGGATATTGATTTTACAGTTAGCCCTACTAAGGTCCACATTAGAAAAGAATATTCAAAGACAAAAACTGCAAGGGATATTTACATTTCAGATGAAGCAAGCCAATATCTAAAACAATGGATTGACTGGAAATATAATAATGAAGACAAGCCAAGGACAATAGACAATGATGAGTCACATCCTCTTGCCCATGTAATTGCCAAATATTTTGAGGTATATGGTGAAAACCAGGAACTTAAGGGTTCTCCGCTGGAGATACTGGAGACATTGGAAGCATTTGCACAAGATCACAAGATTCCTACAGATAGTAAACGATGGCCAAAATCTCCGAATGCACTAACCAGAAGACTTAACCAAATTCGCTCCAATTTACTTGAAGGTTTAGAAATAGAAGTTACAATTGAGAGAACCACAACTACCAAAGACAAGAACAAAGTAAATACCATTACAACCAAATTTAAAGTGGTTAGTCGGCAGTCCAATTAACTTGATATTGTACCCTGCTCCTGATTTGGTTTTTTTGCGAACAAGGAATATGAAAAGACCATTGACAAATACCAAGTTAGCAAGGTGCTTTGTCATCTCTTTTATGACAAAAGTTACTCCGGAAGCATGTTGCATAATGACTTATTTTTGAGCGATTCACTACTTAAAAAAGTTGTATGTAAATATAAGATGACATATCATGGTTGAGTTGGACTGGATCCGAAATTTAGTCCCTTCAATTTCTTGAATTAATACATTGGTAGTCTCAAATGGACATTTTATAATGGTGTCTCTGTCAGTACTTCACTTGATTATGCACCAGGTATCCTGGTGTCACATTTGCTACACTCAGATAAAGAGCTGAAACCCCAGATCGCCATTTTGTAAGAGTCTTTAATCAGTATCTTTTGCCTTTTTAATAATGAATCATGTTTAAAGAGCTATATACTATTCAAGAGCTATATACTATTCAAGAGCTATATACTATTCAAGAGCTATATACTATTCAAGAGCTATATACTATTCAAGAGCTATATACCATAGTCCACTCTACGAAAAATGAATATGCCGTGCGGAAACCTTCAATGTGGCATTCGACTTATGTTGCTACTTAGGTTAGTATTTGTCAGGGATTTATCATTGTTTACTGCTACTTGATTGTGTGCTAGGTTTGGGAAGTAATGGTGTGAGTGCCTTCGACACTATGAAACCTGTTACAGCTCCGATGACAATTACTGGTATAAGATCAGTTTGTCCTCCGAATAGCCCCAGTAAGAGGGCAAGTGTTAAGGGGATTGGGAAGAAAGCACATCCAGCCGCTGCCATACCTGCAAGCACACCCACACCTTGCGGAATGAATGTCAGAATTTCTGAAAGGGCCTGTCCTAGCGTACCGCCTACAAATAGTAACGGAAAGATAGGACCACCTTCAAAGCCTGTAGCAAATGACATACTTGTAAGCAAAATCTTGATGAGCATCATCAGCAGTAGTATCCCTATACCATATGCAGCAGGATTATGAACAATTTGTAGTAACTGGTTCTGGCCAGAGTAAAGTGTCAGTGGAAGAAATGAACCGATCGAGCCAATAATCAATCCACCTATGATAGAACGAACAATCGGCCTCTTGTTAAATCGGCCAAAGACACGATGGACAAGTCCGAATACTACCTTGAACAAGGTCCCGATTAGCGCGGCGATAACTCCCACCAGTAATGCCCAGAGCAGGTCAACTACACGAAGAGATTCAAAGTTTGGGAAGCTGTATACACCTAGATATGTTGTATGCAAGAGCGCAAAGTAAACGCCATAACCCACAGCTCCTGCAATGAGCCCAGGGATCAGATGACGATACAAATTTAGCTCCTTTATGAACATGTACTCTACTGCACCAACAGCTCCAACTATAGGAGATCCAAAGAAACCACCGAATGCCCCTGCGATGGCACTGTAGACTAGTACCTGCACATCATCTTTTTGAAGCCTAAGTCGTTCAGAGACTAAGGTGCCTAATCCACCTGTCAGAAAAACAAGCGGCCCCTCAGGACCAACTGCCGCACCACTCCATAATGCTATAAATCCCTGAAGAAGTATGCTTGGTAGGTTACGGTAGTTCAGTCCACCGGTCTGGGCGTACTGGCTTTGAGGAACTCCCAGTCCTCCATGCTGCCCAAAGAACTTGATCGCAAGGCCAATGAATACACCAGCTACTCCCAATAGGATTAGCGGCCAAAAGTTAATGTTAAATAGGTAGATGGTTGGCTGCCCAAAGAACTTGATACCTTGGTTGTAGAGGGTGATGTATCCAGCAGTGATGAGAGAAAAAAGAGCGCCAAACAACGCTGCGTAGAGCATAAGCCTATAATAGCTGGCTTTCAACTTAGATTCTTCTTCACCACCAGTACTCATCGATTCCACTCACTATTCTCATATTGAAGTCTATACTTCCTAAAATAGAATTAGCCTGATCTCTAGTTTCATATGTTTGAGGCTATGCAAGGAAAGAAAAGACATACAAGGTAGATACGGAACTCAACAACTATAAGATGGAGAAGCTTCACTTAATTTTTTACTGCTATAACTTTTTAATTCAACTGCTAACTTTGGTATTGTTATTGTTCTCCACAAAGTTATTCAGCTATCTTCTGTTATTCCATGACTAGGTAGATTCATTAAGTTCAATCCAAGAACACTGTTTGGAGATTCTCATTCAACGAATCTAAATATTTCATATCTTCATCCTCGAGCTGAAAGTCAAATACCTGGCTATTCTGTAGAATCCACTCTTCATGTACAGATTTAGGAATAACAACCAAATCATGCTGTAAGCTCCAGCGGATTTGGGCAGGTGTTTTTTTGTGATATTTCTTTGCTATATTAATAAGAGTTGGATGGTTAAGTCGATTGGCTCTTGTTAGTGGACTATATGCTTCAAGCTGAATGCCATTCTTCTCACAGAATAATAACAAATCCTTTTGATATAAAAATGGATGGAATTCCACTTGGTTTAGTGCAGGTACAACATCCGAGTCATTTAGGATTTGTTTTAGGTCATCGATCGAAAAATTACTCACTCCAATTGCTCTAGCTTTGCCCTCTCTTAGTAGGTTATCCATTCCTTTCCAAATCTCTATGGTGTTGTTACCGATTCCTCGTACTGGCCAGTGAATAAGGTAAAGATCTATGTACGTTAGGCCAAGACGCTGTAAGCTCTCTTCACATGAACGCAGAGCAGAGTCATATCCTACATCTCTAGTGTTCCATAGCTTGCTGGTAATAAATACTTCCTCTCTCTGAAGGCCGCTTTTATGTACAGCCTTTCCTACATCTGATTCGTTACCATATATATACGCGGTATCTATGTGCCGGTACCCGGTCTTTAAGGCATATCTAACAACATCCTGGGTTATCCTGCCAGGAGATGACTGGTAGACTCCGAGGCCAAGTCGGGGAATCTCAACTCCATTATTAAGTCTGATACGTGATTGTATGGTAAATGACATAATGTATCTGCTTACAAGTTATTATGATTATTATCAGTTTTTTGACTGCTTGAAAAGGAAATTCGGGGCAGCACATGATTTTACTAAACCCATCAATCCAGCTGGCTTGGCGCCAGTTACACTTCCATTAATGGATAAATTAACCTATTTTTCTCGCTACATGGTGCTAGTTGTGAAGGCTTGACATAGTTCTAACTCTACATGACAAGTTTTAACTACCGACATAAATGATAATGAATGACATGAAGACAACTTGTCCTATCTGTAAAGGTTCCGGTAAATTACCAGTTGTACAACAACCAAAGGCTGAATCTCATGGCGAGGAGACGATTGGTGACTGTCCTACATGCCATGGTAGAGGAGAAGTAGAAAAATAAGAAAAATTGTCACAATTGCGGTCAAGCTCTTCCCCGAAATTGCGAATTCTGGGGCAAGATATGTTTACTTTGTACTAACATTAACTATTCGGTTTCATATTCTTGTATTCATTACTCTCCAAAAAATTATTCAGCTGTAAAATCCTGTCTTCAGTCATTCCATAACTTTTTAGCTTCGATAGAGCAATAAGATATTGGCTTTGTTGTGAGCAGGCTTGGTCAAGCGCGTATTTTTGCAGCAATAATCTATCCAACTCGCGCTTAAGTCCGTTTATTTTGTTTAATGTTTTTACATCCTCAATTAGCCGCATAGCTGCACTAACAAGAGGTAAGTTATAGTATTTTGCTGCCTCCTTAATCCCAATCTCAAGTGCTAATAATTCATCTATGCCAATACCCAAAGATACAATATCTTCAGTAAGTGGCATGATTTCAATGCGTGTTTTATATGTTAGAAAATATAGCACATCTGGCTCTTGGTTTTGCAACTGTCTTGCTTGCACTTGAAGCAGGACAAAAGCACGAGCAAATGAGGAAGAAACAAAATAAACATGAGCCATCATCGTTATCATTATCATTTGAAGAGGCTTCAATCACAGACCATATGCTATTTGAACATATCAAAGAAAATTTCATAGAACACTTCAATCAATCTCATGTGAGAAAAAAAGGTCTTAGACGAGCGGTAAAAGTATGGATAGGGAAAGCTGATAAGGTGGGATGTGCTTTGTCTCCTATTTCTTCGTCTACTGATGGCAGCAATAATAGTATAGCTGCACGGGCTATTAATACAAAATCACAAGTAACTACAACACCAGCAACTCCACCTCAACAACAACAGCAGCCTATAATTGCTGATGGACTAAATAGTCACAATAACAGATCCGATAATCGTTCACCAAGTATTGTGTCTATACTACCATTATGACTTTACAAATAAGCCATTTTGCTGTAATATCTAGTCTTGTGCAATTCCACTACTTGGGAGAGTTAGCATAAAACAATCAAGGGTATAATCAAACTCAGTTGGTTAAGGCAGCATCTAACATACTAGAGAATATTGCTTATAGAGTTTGTATTCTTCTGCATGCAATTATTCCTTCTTTGGTAATGTAGAATTTACCTGTTTGTGAATCAACCCTTATGTATCGCGATTCATTTGCGAATCTCTTAAGTCTTTGATTTGATATATCTGCAGTTAGATCGAATCCCACATTACTACGTTCTTTGTATATGTCCCGTATGCTAAATCCATGACTAAATTTCTTCATCATTAAGGAAAGGAACCACCGTTCTAGCAACAACTAATATATGAGATGCAGCAACATTTAGATGAGACTAGAGATGGCCATGTCGTGAAAAGAAACAACAATAACAAGATATTACTTGTTGACGATGAGCCTGCTATTACGTCATTATTTAGTATAGCTTTAGAAGATTGTGGATTTAAAGTTGATTCATTTAATGATCCTTTGTTAGCATTAGAAAATTTCAAGCAGAAGAATTCGTCTTATGCGTTAGCAATTCTTGACATTAAAATGCCACATATGAATGGATTTGAATTATCTAACCAGCTAAGAAAAGTAAATGATAAGATCAAAGTATCTTTTGTTACCGCAGTCGATCTGGAAGAAGAAGGGAATAAAGATTTGAAGACTATGATGCCATCACCATTTAACAAAAACAGCAATGAAAAATCTGATGTTATTCGAAAACCAATTTCCATAGATGATTTTGTAGATAGGATAAAAGCAGAGATACCACTCCAACATGGAAATAGAAATCTAACTTCTTCTAAGCAAATACATTTTCTAATATGTGAAACATGCTTTTGGTGTGCTTCGCTAGTATCTCAGGTACCTGATCATGTAACAATTTCAAATTGGCATACATGTGAAGAGAAACGAATATGCTCCTATATGCTACTGTAGGCTATGGCTCACACATTGTATATAGTACATTAAACTTCAAATTATGGAGTTTAAGAACTCGGTGCGGAAGTAAAAAATGTCATTACAAATATAGCAGTAGCAATTGTAGCTACTAATGCTAGTATACTAATCTTTATTATTCCTCTTTCTGATAATATGGCAGAACCACTTCTGTTCTTAATTTCATTTGTCTCCTTTCCAGAGGTTTTGTGGGTCTTTTCTCCCATGAATAATACATCAACTGTTGGTAGATAAGATTTCCCGAATGGGAATGTTTTTCTCTAGTATTTAGACAATTCAATACGGTAGCATATCTTAAGAGTATTTCGAATTAATAGCATAGATTTTTAATACATATTTAGAGTGAATAGTAAAGAATTTCATAGTTGACTTTGTATACAAAGATCTAATTCAATTCCAGTATGTTGGGAAAAATAATCTGATTATAAAGAATAGATCAATTTTCACTGACAACCATTTCCATCTTCAAGGTGTTTCTAACTAATAATGACATCGTGTGAGAATGCTCTAAAAATGAAGAGTATCACACATGTTTAGAATGTAATCAGCATTTGTGTATGAGCTGTTTTAACCTCTAGTTGAAATTGCTTGTTTGACAGTATATTGAAGTTTGGTATCACGTCAAAATTCGACTCCAATTATAATTCATTTTAAACTAAAGGGTACCAAGAAGAGGAAACTATAGGAATAACATCAGCAATACCATCATCAGCTTGACTTTAGTAATCTCTTTTTCTAACTAAGATGGTATTATTGTCTTCTATTTTTACTTCATATGTTGGTTCTTCTCTCACCGCTGGTGGCCTTAATACCTTACCAGTTGTAATATCGAATCTAGATCCATGCCATGGACATTGAACTACATTTCCCTCAAGCTTTCCTTCTGCTAGTGGACCACCCATATGAGTACATACATTACCTATTGCACAGTATTTTCCTTCAACGTTAGCAACGCATACCTTTTCACCATTAACTTCAACTGCCATCATCTTTGAAGCTTGGATATCTTTTGTTTCAGCAACCTTAACAAAGTCTCCCATTATTGTTTTTGCCTCCGATCATCAATACCACATTTTCTATATCGATTTATTTCTCTATTTACCTTTTCCTTCAGAGTATCCGCTATTGAGTGCAGATGCAGAGAATCCCATGTGTTATTGGCTAACGCTACAAGTGAATATTCGATTAATATCATCCCTTAGATATCTATGATATTCACTGCAGCATAATGAAGAGAAATACATTCTAGCTAACTAATATGCTACGAGATCGAATATTTACATCTACGCAATATTATTAGGATAAGTTTCTTATATTTTCGCTCTTACTCTTTGTCACCGCCGACTTGCTAATAATTGGTCCGGTGTTCTTGATTTTCCGTCTTTGAATACGACTCTAGGCAAATACATCATAGAAAATGAAGCAGCACTAAGTAATACCGGTTCGAATCCCTTGCCCATATCAGTCAAACTATATTCTACCCTCAGTGGATATTTTGATACGATTCTTCTCCTAATGATTCCAAGCTGTTCTAGTTCACGTAATCGTTCTGTAAGAACTTTAGGTGATATGCCATTTATATTTTCCATGAAACGATTAAACTGTGTATTACCTCTGAGAATTTCTCTTATGATTAGCACAGTCCATCTCTTTCCAATAATTCTAAACATAGTTTCAATTGGACAGGATTTCAGCTCCGGAGAGTTATAAACAGCACCTATGATAGAGCAGGTAGTATCCTTTTTATCAGTCAATATTTCTTTCACTCTCCAACTTTCTATCCAGTAACTAACTATCAATTTAGTTACGTGAGACTTATAAACTATGCTTTTCATACGTAGTATGAAAATGAAATCTTTAACAGGATTATATGGAATATATGGAGAGCATACTCAACAAACATGTCCACTCTACAATAAAGAAAGTAGAGAGTATTTATTGAGTAGGACTCCAGATATGGAGAAAAATGCAAAAAAGTATGGAGTGAAAGTCTTACATCAGTTTCACTCTGGGCTCGAACACACGTTTCTTTGGGTTGTGGAGGCAGATAATGCACATTTAGTAGAGGATCTTATGGCTAGGACCGCGGGAAGATTTAACGCAATAAAAATAGTACCCTTGGTAACTTTTCAAGGCGTAATAGAGAGATGTAAGCAAATAGAAGAAGGAACATTCTTCTCAGATGCTACTGAATAGGTGATTGAAGAATGAAAAATCAAAACAAACGGGGTATTGCAGTGGATGTTGGTGACCAAATCTGGTCTCACTTATAACCAAGTAGTGGCAGAATCATTTGCCTACTTATGCAGTATCATGTGATGGAAAAGATCATACACCTAAACCAGCTGAGTTTATAAAATTGCAATCCGATATTGTAAACGAAGGTCTAAATCATATTCCTGCTTCTCACGCGCAGATGCAAGCGCTTAGTGTTGCTTCATTTGGACAGGAATGGCTAAGAATGCATCCTGAAGACCAAATTCCAGAAAATATAACATCCTTGCAACAACTGAAGCCTGGGCTTCCCCCTGAGGTAGCGAATAATCAGAATAACGTAGGAAAGTATTGGGAGGACAACCCAAGCTGGAGTGGTACTTGTGATGATCTTGCGAAATTAGACAAGCCCACGTTAGTCATAACTGGAACTGATGATAATTTCTACCAGCCGCATGTTAATTCTTTAAAGATTGCAGAAAAGATTCCAGGAGCTTGGCTTGTACAGATCAAAAATGCTAGTCATGCAGTAGTGAATCAATATCCGGCTGAAGTCGGTAAGATAATGAATACATTTCTATCCACTACAGGCCAAAATGGATGAATTGTCAATTGGGTGGACACAAAGAGTCTAGACGAGTAGTTAAGGGGAACAAGAATCGTCATAGTATCATGGGTTCCCCGCAAACGAACAGATGTTAAATTCCTTTTTGCATCAAGTAGATTCAAAGGAAACTAACGGACAATTGACATCACAGCAAGCAGCAAATCTAAGACAACAAGCAATATCCATACAGCATAGCCTTGGATGTTCTTCTGCTGGAAGTGGTGGTAGTAATGGTACTGGCGGGGGCAATGGCGATAACGCTGGTGATGGTCGTGGTAGTAATGTTCTTCCATTACCATACTGAAAGCCTGTATCAAACGATTGTTATGAAATTCGGGGAAAACTGGTTTCTGAAGGTTAATTATATTCCCGACCAGTTTTTCTATACTTTTGAGATATAGATATTAGTCTGCTTATGTCTTCTTCTGTATCGGCTGGATTACATAACTTGGCAATCTTCAATACATCTCTTATATCCCTGCTCCCCGATTTCCACACTGATGATGCTATTTGTATTACAGTGTTCTGAGGCAATTTTTTGATTATTCTAACTGATATTGCTTCAAACTCGAGATAAGAATATTCAGGGATTTCAAAAACAGTGAATCTACTAAGCAATGGTTTGCTCAGTCGCTCCGTACTATTTGATGTAGCGAATATTATCATGTTAGACTTTACAGTCTTTGTGTTTCTGATTTTAGTAGTTGAAAACTGACCTCTCTCCATCATAGTTAGTAAACCTTCTTGATCTTTCACTGGCATCTTGTCAATCTCATCTATTATGATAATCTCTTTGTCTTGATTTTCTGCAATGAATTTTTGTATTCCTGCTTTAGAGGTACATGCTCCTTCTGCAAAGTACACTTTTGATTGCATGTATCTTTCTGTCTCGAGCATGAATAATGACTTAGCACAGGCGGGTGGTCCCACCAATAATGTGTGGGCTCTTTCGGGAGACTCTAGTGCCCTTAGGATCATCTCCTTGATGTCATCTAATCCTTCAATATTTGAGAAAACATTGAGTGCTCTTTCTCTTACGCTCAAAGACTCCGGGGTTTCGTAAACCGTTTTAAGTTTTTTAATAAAATTAAACATTACCCATCACATTTTGCTTCCTTTCAGATATTTTTCAATTGCCCTTCTAACGAATGTGCTTCGGGGAATATCACTACGCTTGTTTTCAATTTGCTTCAACAATGATATAGGTATGGTAATTCCTAGTTTCTCTGTTCTATCTGCGTCAGTTGTACTAAACATACCAATATATCTAGCAACACTTAGCTATAAGCGTTTTCATCCATATCTCTTTTAGATGCATTTTTATTAATTTATTCATACATTAATGAAGGTGTCAAGAAGGAATATATCAACAGAAACACCGTGGGAATCAATATTTGGTTACTCGAGGGCAGTAAGGGTTGGACCTTATGTGTATGTATCTGGTACAACTGCCACTGATAAATCAGGTAATGTTGTAGGAATAGGCGATCTGTATACACAATCTATTCAGATTATAAAAAATATCCAAGCAGCCTTGCAAAAAGTGGATGCTAGTCTAAATGATGTTGTTAGAACAAGGATATATACTACTAATATTAGCAATTGGGAAAAAATTGGACAAGCTCATTTAGAATTTTTCAAGGAAATTCGTCCAGCATGTACTTTGGTAGAGGTTAGTCATCTGGTTTCCTCTGAAATGTTGGTAGAGATGGAAGCAGATGCCGTGGTAGCCTGACTTTACAATTGATGAAAATAAAATAAAATAATCCCTTAATTTGGATATTGGATAACAATTCGGGGCAATATTTCTATGCAAGACAACACATTCAATAATTTTCCCTTGGTACTACTAGTATAATTTGTTTCTTTTCATTATACCTGTGCTGCTGATTCTTCCTATTTTCTCCCCGAAATACTATCGGTTGAGATACATTTAGTTCGAGGATTTCATATGAATTATCAACTGTCGTTTGCAAATGGTTACTTATTTATCTTTGTAGATACATAATTCGTATATAGAGAAGAGAATACTAAAGGTAAAGGGGGAGGGAATAGAAGTAACTATAGGTTACCAGATGGTCCTCTAAAAATCGTATATTTAAGAAATTCGGGGGAAACATTTCATAACTGAACTAAATAAGATAACATATTGAATCAACTAGAAGAATTAAGATCCATACTTCAAAAGGAGATTCAGAATCTTAAGATTAATCTTATGAAGAGTCATGCTCAAGAAGGCAATCCTACTGATCGCTTATTATCTAGACTTGCAGACCGTAACGATATAATAAGAATCAATACAATAGAGTGGGTGTTAAAGATAATAGCAAAACTAGAGAATCAGTAGATACGACTTGATTTCTGCCGAATCCTGCATATATGGGATCATGAATTCATTCATTACTTTTCGTCCTTTCTCCTACTTCATTCCATCCACTTAGATCCACCTCGACAAATATTGTTTCATTTTTCTTTGCAGCGGCTATCCATCTCTTCAATGCCTGCTTCCAGCATACTTCGTTTTCATCATTCAGTACTTGATCGAACGCATCAACAAATCTTGTATAAAACTCACCCACTTTTGTCATTGCTCTAAAATGTTCATCATACTTTAAACCAATAGCAAATTCATTTTTGTCTCTGTTTGTATAAATGCAAATCAATGATTTTTGATGCTTATTATTATTATAATTCATATGGTCATTATTATGATTGTTCTTATCTTTATTCTTTAAATCAGTGCACATTAAGTTTTAGCTCACTATTTAATCACAATTTCGATTCTTATATCATATTTTAACTTCAGTATGCTAAGTATTAATCAAATGTATATTTAAGAAATTCGGGGGGAGCATTTGGAGTAATTCTGTTTACAATTGACGCTTAAGGAAAATCACCTACCCACGGAGCTATTTGTACTATAGCCTCACAAACCTTGGTAGCATCATTTGTTTTGTTAACTAGTAATTCATGCTTTACTGTACGTGAATATTTATCAAAAATTAGCATACCAAGATTGTTATCGGCTAACACGCAAGTGTGTTTATAACCTAAAGCTTTTAGAATTCTTCTACTCTCCATCCATGCTGGAGTTCTCTCTACTTCAAAATGCTTTTCCAGTACATCCAAGCCATCCTTGCTAGTACTGCTTTCATCTAAATGCAAAATAACAGATGATACCTCTT
>JBKPMK010000413.1:0-2685 GCA_046732115.1 Thermoproteota archaeon | reverse complement strand
TAAGGGCAAGGACTTTGATACAAGTATTATAGCTCCTAGCGCTTCGGCTCAAATTTCTACTGCTAGCCTCAAAGCTGGTGAATTTCCTTTTCATTGTGATGTTCATCCGTACATGACAGGAACCTTAAAGGTGCAATAAGGACAACTCATTATGAAGTCATTACGATTGTGAATTAGCCATACATGTCGCCCACACTCTTTCCTTTCATGAGCTATAGCCAAGCAGTCTCGACAAATGCCGGACACCAAATACTCAAGCTTAGAATCCAGAGACGAATCTTTTATTATATCGAACCCCTGATAACGTGTCCACTAACTTTTTTGTGCATCCTATTTTTTTACATAACAATGTACAATAGAGCGCACATTATAAAAATGAAAACCAAAATACTTTTATTTACATTAAGAACCATATATACAAACTAGGTGGATATGTGGATTGGTTCTAGAAGTTAAGAAACCTCGTCCTATGTGGGAGATTCTTTTCTCTACTCATCATACAGACATTGGTTTGCTTTATATTATAACGTCGATTACATTTCTTATAGCTGGTGGTGCGCTAGCACTTGCCATAAGGGCAGAACTTTTCTTACCCGGAGCACAAGTGTTCCAAAGCCCGAATGATTTTGAACGTTTCTTCACTGTACATGGGACCACAATGCTACTGTTGTGGGTAATTCCTTTTGGAGCTGGCGTAGGAAATTACCTAATTCCTATTATGGTCAGATATAAGGATATGGCATGGCCTAAACTAAATGCGGTAGCCTACTGGATGATCCCAGTAGCAGGCGCATTAATATGGCTTGGATTTTCTGATACTGGCTGGACCGCATATCCTCCATACTCTATCATTAGAGCAGCAGGGCCTGCAGCGGATATGTGGATATTTGGTATGAAGATACTAGGAATTTCGTCAATACTTGGTTCCATTAACTTCGTTGTCACTATTTTAAAAATGAAGCATCCTGACTTGCCAATAATGAAAATGTCCTTGTTTGCATGGGCTACACTGATGACATCTTTTATGATAATTGTTTCTATGCCAACCGTCGCATCCGCGCTTATTATGACGTATACCGATAGGCTTGGCATATCCGGCTTTTTCAATCCTGCTATGGGAGGAGACCCAATTTCGTATCAACACTTGTTCTGGTTTACATTCCATCCTGAGGTGTACATATTCTTGATACCTGCCGTAGGTATGGCTTATGAGCTCATACCAAAGTTCTCAAGAAAACCCATATTCAGTTACCAGTCAGGAGTAGTGGCATTCATACTCTTGGGTACAATTGGGTTTGCTTCTTGGGCTCATCATATGTTTGCAACAGGTATGAGCTTTACAGAAAAGACAGTATTTATGGTTGGTACACTCGCTGCAGTACCTGCGTCATCAATGCATGTCTTCAACTGGATAGCAACAATGTGGGGCGGCAGAATTAAATTTGCAGCTCCTATGTTGTTTTCAGTTGGAGGCATAATGTTGTTCTTTACCTCAGGCGCTGGAGGAGTAGTAAATACAGCGATGCCATTGGATTTCATTACGCATGACAGCTACTTCGTTGTAGGACACTTTCACTTGTTGCTAATGGGAACTGTAACTCTTATCTTTACAGGCTTTATTTATTATCTGTTCCCCTTAATAACAGGAAGAATGTATAATGAGAAGTGGGCCAAGGTTCATTTCGTAGTAGCGTTCATAGGCATCATCTTGGTCTTCATGACTCAACACTTGCTTGGATTGCAAGGAATGCCAAGAAGAGTATTTGACTATTTGCCAGTCCCAGCTCTGATCATAATGAACCAAATTGCAACAATAGGTGCGTGGATGATTGGGCCAGCATACATACTGATGCTGGTGAACTTAATTAAAAGCGCGGGCAGTGGTAAGCCTGCTGATATGAGAGACCCATTCAAGATTGGTGAAGAATATTATGACTACCGAAGACGAGAGCCACATCATTAGAACTAGCGGGAGACGCATGGCCAAAGGCCTTGCGATCATAGTGGTTATGATAGCCTTTGGTGCGGCTATTGCTGTTCCAAACTGGCACAACTTTGCGAAAAATCCTCCCCCTGTCTCAACGATTACGACCCAGACAGCATCTTCTACTGCTGGTGGAGGAGGAGGTGGTGGTGGTGGTGCTAGCACTACTAGTACTGCTGCTAGCTCTCAGCCTGCAGCTCTTCCTGCTGGTGCCACAGCAATAACAATATTGGCTGGCGCGTCTGTGCAGGGGAATCCAAATTTTCAGCCAGCAGATGCTAAGGTTCCTCTTGGAAGTAAAGTGGTGTGGCAGAACAAAGATACTACTGTCCATACCGCGACATCGGGTTCTGGTGCTTCCGATCCGAATTCTGGCAAAGCATTTGATACAAAGATGATAAACGCAGGAGCAAACTCAGATCCTGTTGTAATCACAAATTCAAAGGTAGGAGATGTGGTTGCATATTATTGTCAAATTCATCCATATATGACTGGTAAGCTTTCAGTTACTGCTGCTTCAAGCGCAGGTGGAGCGACGGCTGGCACAGCCGGAGGCTCCTCTCCAGCACCAGCTGGTGGAGCTGCTGCTTCAGGACCTGCTCTGACTATTCCACAGGGCGCCTCTGTTCAGGGCAATCCTTCTTATCAACCTGCTACTCTTTCTGTGAAGAAAGGCGATACTATACAGGTACAAAACAAAG
>JBKPMK010000412.1:0-1557 GCA_046732115.1 Thermoproteota archaeon | reverse complement strand
AAGAATTCTATATCTATAGAAACAGCAACATAGCACTTGTTGATGACAACAATGAAATGGTTGTTGAATGTAAAAATAGCCAATGTCAAATTGTTACGCAGTCATTTGCACTCAAGACATGGTATCAAGAAGATAAAAGCCAGGATTTTAAAATTATAGGCAGTCAAATAATAATAGATGTATTTGAGTGCATCTAAATACACACACGCCATATTTTTATGTATGATGTCATGTTCTTATGGATTCTGATTTCCTCCATTAGTTGGTGGCTGGCTCTGGAGAAATAGCTACAATCTTTGAAACCCATTAAATGTTAGTTTATGTAAGGTATTAGCCATTTTATCTGATTTAATTTTAGAGCATAAGGGAAAGACCACCAGCAATAGGATACTAGATGTGGATATTCAAAAGTAAGAAACAACACTAACAGCTAGAGGTAAAGTCAGAGGATCTTTAGATGTCTCTATAACTATCACATATTGGAATCTACCGAGATCTGATAAACCCGGCAATCATCATAATGATTCTACAACTTTGCAATGTTATTATGATGAGGGAAGTGGAATCATATCAATTCCTCGTGATGAATATGGTATTGAGACTGTCACGGTTACTGAATACGGAATAGGGAAATTAATTGGACAAAAAACTATCTGGAGAGGTTCAGCTTTTTACAGCACATCACCGACAAACAAAATCCTGTTCTTCAATTTGATAATTCTTCTAGTTTGCTTTTCAGGTCCTTTGACCTATTTCTTAGAGTAACTTCTGTTACTCCTGCTGCCTCTGCAATATCGACTTGTGTCTTGTTTTCACCGGTCTTAAGGCATGACAAATAAAGAATAGTACCTGCAAACCCCATTGGATTTTTTCCAGCAGAATACAATAGCGCATCATCACCATCGTCTTTTCTTTTAATTACATCCATTATCCTTATCGCATGACGTTTCGTTTTTTCGCTTAAATTGGCTTTGTTTGCGATTTTGTTAATACATTTTGTTTGATCGGCTAATGGAATTTTAATACCAAGTTCCATAACCAGGAATCTATATGCTTTTGTTAACTGTTTGCGCCTGATATTAGAGGCTGCGGAAATATCGTTTAACGTCCTTGTAGTGGTCATTTCTCTACAAGCGATATATACGGAAGCAGCAATAAGTCCAGAAACTGCTCTGCCACGTGCCAATTTCCTATCATGAGCTTTTCTATAGATATATGCAGCTTTCTCCACGACTACATAGGGCAATGCAAGTTTATCTTTCAATATTTGAAGCTCATTGAGAGCCTGTATGAGGCTTTTGTCAGAACGACGAACATGTGCTCTTGAATCCCATGTCCTTAATCTTTGCATTGAAGTATGCATCGCGGCATCTATCTTTTTCCCACCTGCATCTCTATTTGTTTTTCCAATGACAGTAGCAAGTCCCATATCATGGATTGCTAGTGACGATGGAATTCCTGTGCGACTCCTATTCTCATGTTCCTCATTAGAGAATGCACGCCATTCTGGTTGGTTAATGTTCTGAATCTTGTCTAAAACTATCATCCCACATTTGC
>JBKPMK010000411.1:0-1280 GCA_046732115.1 Thermoproteota archaeon | reverse complement strand
TGATAACTCGAGCAAGAATTTGAAGATATTCTGTACTTTAGAGTGCCGTGATCAAGTTATCAAAAAGTTCCCACAACTTTCTGAAAAAACAACTAATAGCAATAGAGTATCGTTTAACATAGTACAGCCAGACCAAACTTTTGAAGTAGGTCCATTTTCAGTATTACCAATTTTAGCAGATCATGGCGATAATTCTCCGCCTGGTTCTGTCATCTATATAGTAAAATTGCTAGATAAAAAAATAATAATTGGCTGGGATTTTCTTTCATTACCTAATGCAGATCCAAATTTGTTTTGGAAGCCAGATCTACTTATTTTAGGCACTCAAAGTTATAACCCTCATCCTCAGACAGGAATAGTCTCTGTATCCGATGCTTATGAGTTGGTAAGAAGATGGAATGCAAAGGAATGTTACATAGTTCACTACAGAGGATTGCTGGACTTTGAAGAAGCATCAAACCAGTGGTTTAGAGGACCGGTAAAGGCTATGACAACTGACGAACTTCAAAGAGTAATAGATGAGCACCTTAGAATCACTGGAGATAATGGCAAATTTAGAATAATAGTAGCCAAAGAAGGAATGGTTTGGACTGAGAAAGAAGGACAGCAAAGTCAAATATATGATGAAAATATTCCTATCGGCAAGGTACTTGAAATTGAAAGCCTTCAGAAATATATTTTGAAGATTGAAAATGAGAATAAAGATGACAGACTGAAGCTTGAGATAGAAGATAGAATTAACAGATTTAATTTAGAATTTGCTGCACCTCGTAAAGATAGGAATAGTGATAATGTTCTTCTAGGCCAAAGCGTAAGAGGCATGATGGCGAAGGGGCCAGAGTTAAGGATGGAAATAATTCCATCAAAGTCGAAAGAGGAAGCTTGTGTTGTCAAAATAAGGGTTTCTAGAGGGAAGAAGAATGTATTCCAAGACGATATATTTGTGAATAATAGTGATGCACAAAGGCTGAAGAAATATATTAAAGAGAACTTCGCAGCTAAAACATAACAATAACAACCACATGCAGATAAATGCGCATGTACGCTTAGTGTAGATCTTGAAAAACTAATTCTGTGATAACTACACTATCGTCTAGTTTTAATCTGCAGCAGCTGCTTTCTTTATCCATAAATTCTTATTAGAATAATTAATGTTACCGTTTTGAGTAACTATGGCATCAGATATTATTCTCTGGTAGTCATAGTTAAGTGCATAGTTAACTCGCTTGTCTACAGTAGTTTTTTGAGATAAACCAGTAGCAGGCGTTCTTGCATTGAGG
>JBKPMK010000410.1:0-3166 GCA_046732115.1 Thermoproteota archaeon | reverse complement strand
GTGCAGATGATCATATGGCTTTTGTCAACAAGCTAGTTAACCGTGCAGAAAATGGTGTTTTGGTAATTGCTGATGCTGGGCCATTTTTCCATCTCAATAAGAAAGAAAAACTTGTCGAACATGAGTTATCAATGCCATCGCGGTTTGATACAGACCTAAAGCGATTTTGTGTATTTCATAAACAAGATTTCAATATGCTTTCAGAGGAGCAAAAACAAAAGCTGGTAAATCATCATGGACAAGTACTGGTAGTAGAAGATGGATAATAGTAGAGTTCAGCAGTCACTTATTGAAAAAAGCAGCTATAACTTCAGAATTATTGTCTCCTATTGCTTCTACCATTTCAGACCATTGAACTCCAGCTACATAGCCTATGGTCTTAATATCCTCTATTAACTCATATAACTCCTCAGTATTTTTGTAAATAATACGAGCAGAGACGTTATACATTGAGTTAATTCTAGTATCGCATGATACAATATTATTCTTGTACTTTTTAAGCAGGATTTGGGCTATTTCTTTTGATTTACCTTTATCCACATTTACTACAAAAAAATTATGTATCGTCAATTATCCCAAAATTAAGCTAAAGTTATAAGATTTTGAATCTAGCAAAGTCATTTGAGAAAGAAGAACAAGAGGAAATAAGAGAGATTTGATATTGCTTTCTCTGAATAGCCTTGATGATATCACTCTATATTGAGTTCAGTATTTCGTATTCAATAACTCTTTATTCTCTAGTCAGAGAAGATAAGACGCTTTCTCTTTGATGCCTACACGACTTGTTATAAACCCCAGCAGCATACCCTCTGCTATGGGGCTACACTAACAAGATAAAAGAAATTATGTAATCAGTAACTACTATTCTTTCAAATTCTCAAAATGTTTCCTTCTTTCTTTCACTTTTGTGAATAGCACAGCTTGAGACATTCAAATTTTTGCTCGCTAAATGACGATTTTAGGGAGCAAAAATGTTTACAAAGAAAATGCTATAAGAATCACAATTTTCTGCTTTATAGCATATTGACCATATAATCTTGAATGGTGCTAGGCTTATTATGGACAATAATACTGGTAATCATTGCGATAATCATCATCATTGTGCTGCTAAAGCTGGTCTTTGCTATTATAGCAATTGGCCCATACGCAGTATATGATGCGCATCAAGATGTTATGAATGCCTACAACCTACTACTGCGGCCTCTGATCCATACCTGATGGAGTCGACAGTTATCCACGATAAAGCCAAGTTATTGTTAAATGCTATATAGAATATAATCTATTATCATGGAAGGCCAGACTGACGCTACTGATAATAAAAACTGGAATAATATAGTAGACAAGGAAGCAATAGGCATAGATAATGCGGATCTTGGAAAGGTTCAAGGGCTATTTGAGCCATTCATAGTTACTGAAAGAGGAACTATAAATAAAGAAAAATTCTACATTCCAAAATCTCTCATTAAAAGATATACTGACGAGATACTATTTTTCGATATAACAGAACAACAAGCAAAAGACTACTGTATGCGAACTACACCTCCATCCGAGGACGAGGCCAAAGGAGTTCTGTTGGATCTAGAGAAGAAGAGGAGGGTGGGAGGGATAAGGAAGGAGCAGCAAGAGCAGACACCCAAATTGTATCAGTTGAGGAAAAAGAAAATGGAAAAAACAACTTTGACCAATCCGCTTTCAAAAGTTGATATTAATGAAGAAGAAATTGCTAAGAAGCTAAAGGCTGCCGCCTATGAATTCAAAGACTTGGTAATTTCAGGCACTAAATTAGCAAAACAAAAGATTAAACAAACACAAGAAATTCTGGAGGAAAAACAAGCAAAAAGAGACACAGAAAAGATAGCAAAAATGGGGAGTTTGGCTAGTCAATTCACAAATTCATTTGACGATATTTTATCTGAGATCAAAGCAAAAACATATGAAGAACAAGAACAGATATACACAGGATTCATAAAGCTAATCGAACAACAGCGAGACCTCGTCATAGCAAGAAGAGATTTAGCTGGCAAACTAAAAGACTCTATACGAAAACCAATTATTGATACAGCTACATTGGAGAAAGTACCACCATTAGAGCAAAAAATACAACGTGAACCCGAGCTACCATCTGCACAAGATCCACAGTTACCTGAAATAGTTTCAGCTACCTCTGCTGCTGAAGATGAATCAAAAATAGAACCTCAAATAATAACAGCAGCTGAAGAAGAAGAACCTCCTGAACAAATAACAGCTTCTACTGCCAATACCGAATCCCAAATAAAAAAACAAAAAATAAACCGATCTGAACCTAGTAAAACATCGGTCAAAAGCAAATCTTCAAAGGTCAAGAAAAAAACTAGATAATATTTTCTTAAATAACGATAAAAGGGACTGTCTTTTTTTATTATTAAATGCGCTTTACCATTTTTAATCTAGAATCAAAGTTTCCAAGATTAAGAAAAGGGGCAAATAATCATCATGACAGAATAGAATCGTATCTTGCGGTTTTACTTTCTGGCTAATTATTATTAAATGCGCTTTACCATTTTTAATCTAGAATCAATGACATCCATTTGTTCTTCTAACAACTTTTTATAGGCTGTTAATTGCTTTTCTTGCGTCTCATAGTCTGATTCCTGTTCTATATCAGCCATTGTATTTTCAAAGTCTGCAGTTAACTTTTCAAGTCTAGTAGTACCGAGAGCATGAATGTCATGTGCATCCTTTGTTGGACCAATACCTGTGGTCTCCATGGATTTATCTTTAAGATCCTTTACTTTCTCTTCTGTTTTCTTGCCAATGGATCTGACTTTCTCTTTGATTGATTCTGCCGCTTCTTTTGCTGTTTCTTCTGTCATATACAATTGTCCTCGACATAGTTAATAAAAATACCTCCAATATGCTGCAGTATATAACCACTCGAGAAGGCATGATATCAAACCAAAATGTATTACACCATTTAACTAAGACCTTAATCTGTCGTAACGAACTGTTGATAGTGAACTTGAACGAACGTTAATTTTTAGACAGGTAAATTAAGTACAACCGTAGTTACTTAATTTACCCGTTACCTATGGCACCTCAGGTAAAGGCTATAGACACCCTCAACACCATCACCAATGACACTAATTAACAGTACAGCTGGACAAAATGATACATTTGCAGCAGCTCC
>JBKPMK010000409.1:0-2398 GCA_046732115.1 Thermoproteota archaeon | reverse complement strand
CGCAGAGACCAATTTTGCCTTCCGGAATTTCGCATAAGCGAGCACAAGCAGTACACTTTATTCTGCCATTAGGAAGACGGTGATAAAGCTCTGCCTCCTTGCCAAAAAGTTGTTCGCTTTGACTCAAACTATATTTTATATGGCAATATGAGCTTATAAATTGTCATAGATTAAAAATCATATTTAAATATGGTATAGTTTTAATCTATCCCACGTTGCAAACAAGGACTGTCGCTATAAAGAGATTTATCATACAAAACAATTAGGCAGTGAGAACATCAAAATTACACTACTAGAAGACCTGATCCTTAATTCTTTCACACTTTCCATTTTTGGAAGAGAACGATTAGGTTTGTTTAATTTCAATAATTGGTAACCTAAAGCTCCATAGGATTAGACTCTTGATAAACACCTTTTCTGTTTGGAGCTGTCCATAGTATAAACTGGCCGACTAGTCCATCTAAAGAAATGCAACTTGTCATATTCTTGATTATTTTCAGCTTTTAGAGCTTTAATAAGTTCAAATTCATTCTCAATCGTAGCAATCATTGCTTCTCTCCCTAATGATGGGATATTGTTCCATAAGAAATGTTGCTTTCTTCGCTTGTTTCTTCTTAACTTAGCCGACCCGATTCTTTGTAATTCCTTACTCAAATAATGTTATTAGATATCTACTATGATTTATATTATTTGTTAATTAAGAAAAATTAATTGCATTGATTTTGTAAAACAATAATAGAATTCTACTTTTGATGCCAACGACTTACTGACAAAACTGGAATATGTTGTATTTGTAAATGTAATATCTGCCCTCATTCAGTGGGATATAAACTTAATTACCGATACTGTGTAATAGTGTAAGTAGGCATTCTATTTGATAGCTAACATTGTTCACATCAGTTTAAATCCTCGGGGAGGGAGTGAACGCCTAGCAGTTGCAGTAATTCAGGCGCTCTCAGAAATTGGCATGGATATTGATCTTACGACATTTGAGGAGCCTAACATCTCTAAACTGGAAAGTGCATATGGCCAGGTTGCAACGTCGGCTATTAAAAAAATTAAGACGATAACCATAACTGATTCCATAGGAATGACAAAAATGAACAAAAACTATGACCTCACCATAAATACTCATGGTGACATGCTTCCTTACTTTCTCCCTTATTTTTCAAAAAAGAACTCTATTACATACTGCCATTTTCCACTTGCAAAATACCTGATTGAGTCAGAGGATCCAGAATATTGCAGGTTTCTAAATGGTAGGATCTTATCCACAATCAATCATACTAATCCGAGTACAAAATATTATGACTTAGTTAACATGTCTTATGCGAATATGCTAAGAAGTTCCACTGTAATTTCTAATTCAGAATTCAGTCGTAGTGTAATATCAAGGGCTTTTGGAATAGATTCTATCGTGCTTAGTCCGCCTGTGGATGTGGCTCTTTTTAGAAAGGTGGCACTATTTTCATCTCATGCCAGAAATAGTAAAGATGCCATCCTAGTCATATCTAGGTTCCATCCAACCAAGAAGATTGAAAATGCGATTAAACTCGCAAAGTTACTGAAGCAGCACAAGGTTGGAACAGAGATGAAAATTGTCGGAAACATCCCTCCAAACAGAGATGGATATTACTTGTACTTGAAGCACTTGGTAGACCGATATAATTTAGCAGATTATGTAACTTTTGAAGTTAATGTAAGTTTTAGTAGACTGCTCAATTTGATGAGGGAATGCAAAGTATACTTTCATCCTCTACTAGGAGAGCCTTTTGGTATATCTACTGTCGAAGCGATGAGCGCTGGCCTAATCCCTGTCGTACCAAACATCGGAGGACACACAGAATTTGTGCCTTTAAAATACCAATTTCATACATTTGGAGAAGGAGTTGAGGCAGTTTCATCTGCTTTGACCGCACCTAATTCAGAGAGAATGCTAATAAGCGATTCAGTAAGAAGATATTCTATAGACAGTTTTATTCAACGTTTCCAACAAATCGTAACAAATTTGATCACTAGAAAGATTAAAGTTTAATTGATCTTTATCTGCTGAATAAGATCAAGAGAGTCTTTTAGATATTAATTCATGATGGGCAAAATAGCAAATATCATAAAACTATTGAGCTTTTATATCTATTGGATATTCTCTACTAAGCGCCATAATTTTATAAACTATTATAAAACATTAGACATTGGGATGAAACTAAATGAGTATGAAATCAGCCCTGCACTAATGGTAATAGACATCCAGAATGGTTTTGTTAGCAAGGGCGGTTCATATGACATGTTGGGAATGGACGTTTCACATTATAGAGAAGTCATCCCAAGAATTCGTGATCTAATTAATATGTGTAGAGATG
The DNA here is from genome assembly GCA_046732115.1 of Thermoproteota archaeon. GTDB lineage: Archaea > Thermoproteota > Nitrososphaeria > Nitrososphaerales > Nitrososphaeraceae > JAFAQB01. Next base: position 38 of record JBKPMK010000409.1, on the reverse strand, counting down.
CAGGAGTTCCAATTTTTTATACACAGGCTGTAAGAGAG
>JBKPMK010000408.1:0-5508 GCA_046732115.1 Thermoproteota archaeon | reverse complement strand
GATCCATGTCTTGATTGGTAAGCAGAGTAAAGTAAGGTATTATTCTTGGCCCACTCATGGCTACTATATATATAGTAATATTGTAACATAAGGTTACTAACTATACCTTACCTTACTATACTTCGCAGTCATGAGCGATGCCCTTGCATTACCAGAGGACTCAATAAACAAAAAGAAGATGATTGCAAGATTGCTCTCAGAGGGCACATATTCAACGAAGGATATTGTCAGGATAGCGCGCACAACCGAAGGATATGTATCGAAAGAGAAAAGCAAATTAAGAAAGGCTGGTATTCTGGTTCAACGCGACACGCAAGTAATATCCAAAACCAGCCGCTTCAGCATAGTTGACAACAGCAGCTTGATCAATGTTCCAAAAGCAGTTACAGAGAGCCTCAGGAAATTATATGGTGAGCTTCTTGGAGGCAAAAAACCCCAGCAAATTATAGCTGAGCATGGATTCCATTCAGTAACAAATTCAAAGCGTTTATTCAGGGAACGAAAACCAAAGGTTTCAAAGACTTGTAGAAAATGATATTAATTCACTCGTAAGTAAATTTTTTACAGATTTTGACGAGGATTTGCGCAACGCCACTAATAACAGCACAATAAGTTTATTATCAAAAAAATACACAAATGAGCGCAGATTGAGTGTGGACGAGCTTATGAATTTGATAAAACCACTACTCACCAAAAAATATCGGTCTGGAGAAGCATATGCGATTCATAATCTTGTAAACGGTAACGTGCCTTACGGGTGGCAATCGATGATCTGCTACAGCTGTGCCAATCCAATTAGAGGAGCCATCTTGGATAACGCAAATACAACGTCGATCACGCTAACCTACAAGGAACATGGAATTGTCACACGGTGCCTTAGGAATGCCATGTCCAAAATGACAATGAGACATATGCACTTCAGACATCTACCTAGATAGGTATTTGCAATGAAGACAGGAGAGGCCAAAGACCACTACATCGATTCTAATTTCGAGAACACGCTCAGCGAGTTGACTAAGATATATCTATTTATATCTTTATACATAGAATAAGTGGCTGCCGAGGCGATTAACCCGTTGTAGCAATGGCGTAAACGGTAGCAATGGCCCTTACTGCAGCTATTCATCTTCAAGGATGTTCCGAAATGGGCATGGACTAAGTACGACGGAAGAATCTGATATAAGAATAAAAGTTTATGTTTAAAACCCAATGATATAGTACAGGATACATTATGGACACCGAACTTGATCTTTCTGCTAGATGTCTCAAATGTAGTCATCAAAAGGTTGATCATGACAGAAGCGCTAGTAGGGACAAAATGAAATGCTTGATTGGTAATTGTAACTGTAAAACATTCATTCCGGACAGGAAATACTATAGAACGAGCAAGAAATAGGGGACAACAGCATTCCGGGGATACGGTAGTTAATGCTTCTTTGAATGCAACTATAACCTATTTGTGCAGCTGACTTTTTGGATACCCTGTATATCAGAAGCCGGATTAAAATGATATAATAATTATTACATCACATGTTCGTTACATCAATGCATCGAAGTATCTCGCTGGATGATATGACTAAGGCTAGGATAGTCTTCATGATACTTAACAAACGGACAGAAGAAGCATTAGAAACTCTAAGCATGTTCTACAATACGACTCCTCCCCAGGTTGTAGTCGGAACAATTAAAGGTAAACGAAAGACTGTTTACGCTGTTTATGTTCAAAAGGAAGGTAAGATTTATGCCACCAACTCTGATATCTTTTACAATCCTTTTATAATGCTTCACGAGTTCTACCATCACATAAGAACAAAAGCAGGCGTCCATAGAGGAGCAGAAAGGAATGCTAATATGTATGCCAAGAGCTTCATCGAGGCATATAACCGAACAATCAGCAACTGCGCATCAACCAAATAGCAAATAGAAAATAATAATGATAGTAAATTGCAGCTGATGTGTATGCATTATCGCTTGAACCTTTATATATATAATTTCTTACACTGACGTTGATGACTGCTACCACTTTTCTAGTGTTTTACCGATTCAAAGCAATGAGCAAAGAAGAAAAAGAGAAAGCCGAACAAGAATGGCACCGCCTTAAAAATGGCTTGCCATCTGGCATCGAACTCGCTGGAGAATACATTCATGCATGGGGGACCGAATACAACGGATTCTTGCTCTTTGAGGCAGAGAGTTCTGATTCATTTTTCGATTGGTGGTCCAAGTTCAAAGATAACATCAGATGGTACGTAGAAGAGACAAACACCATAGTTGCTAGGAGAAGATAAATATTGCATGAATAGAGCGACAAAAGCAACTTCAATATAATGTCGCACTAATTGTCAGACCGATTCAAAATTCGATTTTTTGTTTTAAAGCGAAAAAATACCGTGCACTGATTACTGGCATCTGTATACTAACAAGTTGTTTGGACATACGCCTATTGTTATCTAGAGCTTGCATATGAGTGCTGCATTGCGCTTTGTAAACACCAATGGAAATAGTACTCGCGGTTCTTTTAAGCAGAGACAACCTGATCACAGTTCCTTTCCTTAATCCAATTCGTTATGGGTCTACATTTATGAGACGGGTATGTTTAGATCATATTTTAACGGTTGCGGAAGATCGGTTTTGTCATTGTCAATAGTGGTTATCTCTAATAGGATTCTGTACTTCCCGGGCTGAGGAAATATAGGTCCATTAACGATTATATGGCTACCCGGATCTGCAACCCATGCATTTGTAAGATCGTCCATATTGCCGGTTACAACATATATTAGACCAGCTGTCGGTCTAAATTCAATATTGATATTTCCATCATGGGCATGAAAGAATTCTGAAAGTAAACGTCTACCAGAGGCACTTTCAGAAATTTCCATTCTGACAGTGACATGCTTCACGGTTTGTTTTGTATTTTGATCTGCAAAGGCTAGCTTAGTTAGCAATGTTTGATTTGATATAATATTTGTAGGCTCAGTGTTATAATAAGTATATTAAATAGACTACTAATATACTTATTTCCGTGTCAATCTATGTACCTACTAACCATTTGAGTGCAATCTATGTTATGAAATATCGCAGTCCGTAAAAATTAGAACTGCGATATTTTAGTTATTTGATGTTGACCGCTTAGTCGAACGCTGCTATTACAAAGACACCTACATAGTTAACATTATTAGCAAGTAACAATTCTTGCTATCTAATGACACATGTAGCAAAAATAATAGAGATTGTTGGCAGTTCTGAGAAGAGCTGGCAAGATGCAGCGCAAGCTGCTCTAGATGAAGCAAAGAAGACAGTCCATAGAATAACAGGAGTGGAAGTTGGAGATATGACGGCCAAAGTGGATCCTACTAATGGCAATATTACTGAATTTCATACTGCTGTCAAGATAGCGTTTGGTGTGGAGCACTAGATATTACGATATATTCTGCCCAATCATTATATTTGCGACAGCTTCGAGCAGCTACTAATGCAGTGCAACAGGGGTTAGTAAAATTCAGTTATTCTATATATTACTTTTTTCTTCATATTTCCAACTTATAAATAGATGCATCTATATCTAGCTGTTCTTTCAGTTTATCATAACGGATATCAATAATACCAACAATAAATCTCGTACTATAGATGTGCCTAGCACACAGAGGAAAATCTTGATTGTAGACGACGACTTTGATTTAACTTCAATGTTTAAGATGGTACTGGAAATGAATGGATTTGAAGTCGATGCCTATAACGACCCTTTGTCGGCATTGCGTGAGTTTAGGGCCAATTCTTATGGCATGGCATTGTTCGATATTAGAATGCCTGAATTAAATGGATTTGAATTGTACAAAAAAATACAAGAGAAAGATAATAAAATGAAAGTATGTTTCATTACCGCATTTGAAGATTACGATGACGAGTTCAAACAGTCTTTTCCTGATCTTGACGAGAGTAAATGTTTTGTTAGAAAACCAAAAGCAGTAGAAGATCTGGTAAAACACGTAGCAACAATTCTGGGATAAATTTTTTGTAATCTTTCTGCCGCTACGAACAGACAACCATAGACAATGATATTGTTGGTATTGGAGTAAAAAGAATCTCTTTACATAAAAAGTGACTGACTGTTGTACACAAGTAGCCTAGTATGGAATTTTGCTATAATATATCCAGCGAAATAAAATAAATAAAATAAGCGACGCCTTTGTTCTGACTCGGCGGTCATGCCAAAGGAAGCGTACGCAAAGATGTGCGGGCTATACACTTGTAGATGTCCTATGGCTTAGGCATTCAGAATTCAAGGCTGCATACGCTTGGCATCCAGCAAATCCGCGTGTATCACTTTTCTATCTTTCCTCCTGTTCCTAGATCAAATAGGGGTCGGCATCAGATTTGATTTTACCCTTCCGATATTATGATCTGTTCCATGGTGAATACGCAAGAAAGTAAAATGCAGGATGAATTGACAAACCCATAACTTTTTCGGGGTGGATCTTTATTATTATTCGCTTATGATTTGGTTTTCTGTAATAATATTTTCCAATACCCAAGTATTTTTTCGCAAGGCCTTTTAGATGATCATCCGCTCCTTCCGTACTCTGCTCAACGACTCTGCCTTGTATCGATACCATATTGAAGGGATTATTGTGATCAACGATAGATAATGCTATTCTCTTATCCTTAGTTACATGTTTGTTTTTGGCCGATGTCTCAAAAGTGTTAATTAAGATTAAATCACCAACCATCTCTGCCCATACAGGGGTAACGAGTGGCGAGCCATCTCTCCCTAGAGTCGAAACAAATGCTAAGTTTCTGTCTTGGAATAGATGACGTAATTCTTCTTTACTCAATTTTGTTGTGCCAGCGTGTGAGGTGTCGGACTCTATAGCACCAATTTCATTGGATTGAAAGGACGTAGGAGGAGGAGTATCAGTTATTTCTACTGAAGTTGATATTTTTCTTCTTGTAACATCAAATTTATCATCATATCTAGCATTGTCTTTTTCTTGCATACTACAATAAATAAATGAATGGACCGGCGATATTAATGATTTTGCAATGAGAACTTGATCCTAATCATGTGTGATTTAGAATAATATACTATCTGTTATGTCTGGAACATCTAAAGATAGTTCAACCTGAAGATCCGGTTTATTCGAATATAAAGGAGGAATAATATTTTGCGCCTATATAGCTTGGAGCTACTGATCCGCTAATCAGGCCAAACAGCTGAAGTACTACTTCTGCTTAGAATTAATCGAGTATCGTGCCAGGAATTTGAATTTACAGAACCAATATCAGTAATATCTATGTGAAGCGTCATTCGAATTAACGGTGAGAATTAAAGACTTCAATAATTACTAATACTAATGCGAAGAATCATATGTTATACTTCCATATAATAAACTAAAACAAGATATTCACTTCCAAAACATATCATAATCACAATTAGTAAAAACCATACTTCCGTGTAAATACTTAGTTTTCATTTTCTTTGTGACCAAAGTGAAGAAATGTAAGAATCAT
>JBKPMK010000407.1:0-4077 GCA_046732115.1 Thermoproteota archaeon | reverse complement strand
TATGCCAAGTGGATGTGTAACCTCGGGTCTGAAAATTCCCATTCCTCCCATCTCAACCCACTTGTCTAAAGCGCAGTTATATATCATTGATTGGAGTGACGGTTCTGTATATGGAAAAAATGTTGGCCAAAATTTTATCTTTTTGATTCCTAACTTTGAATAAAATTCTTTCTGTAAGCCCATTAAATCACGTAAAGTTATGCGCTTATCAGTGACTATTCCTTCCACTTGATTAAATTCTACCAGATGTTTATATGATACCTTCTCATTTCTAAATACCCGCCCAATTGAGAATACCCTTGCACTTTGAGGTTCATTATTTGCAAGATATGCTATGGTAGCTGATGTTGTATGTGTCCTTAGCACTAATCTCCTCGCATCTTCTATATTCCAATCAGAATTCCAACCCTTCTCTTGGATTGAGGATACCTTTTGAATTTGATCTGGGTGTGCGAATTCATCCTGCTTGGCTCCAGCAATGTAAAACGTATCTTGCATCTCTCTGGCAGGATGATCTTGAGGAATAAATAGTACATCAAAGTTCCAGAAACCAGTCTGGATAACTGGTCCATCAATTTCAGTGAATCCCATGCTGAAAAAAATTTCCTTTACCTCATCAATAATATCGATAAGCGGATGTTGTCTTCCAGCATACAAGTATGGAACATGCGCCATCACGTCCAATGAGCTAAATCTAGCGTCCTTCCATTTGCCTGATACAATCATATCTGGTGTTAGTTTTCGTTCTAAGTTATCTGTATCAGTATACATCGTTTGTGTTAATCTTCTGCCGCTTTCTAGTAGAATAATTTCCGAATACTTGTACTCATCTTCGACAATATATTTCGGTCGTCTCTTCAATAGTTCAAAAGCCTGTTTCTCTTCAGAGCTAAGTTCGGAGACTTGTACACTGCTATTTAGCTTTACTAATTTTTGCAGCAGTTTTTCTTCGCAAGATAAAAAATCAGCTTCTGCTGTCGATAGGAATTTTTTGTCCCCATTTTGCAACTGAGTGAATTGGATCCAATTATTTCGTTTCGCGATTGCGATTGCTGCATTGATTTCATCTGGTTTCAGAAAGCCACTTTTTAAAATAGAGGCCACTGAGGTATATCCATTTTTTATTGCGTTTACAAGTCTTCGTTCAGGTAATCCTTTCTTGCATGCCTCAAATCCATTTGATCCAAGTGAAATTACAACATACAACTTGTCAATTGAGGCAATCAATTTCTTAAATTTTAGCCATTCTATACCACGTCTTACTTGGTCTACAGACAGATCAGAAGTCTCCACCAGCTTTTCAATCGATATATGATCGCTATTTGCAAGTCTTTTCAATAATAATTTCTCGATCGGGTGGAGCTGAGGGCTATCGTCAACCATTGGCTGTCTATATTAAATTTGAGATAAGAACACTTTTTAAACCTTTAAAACAATTGTTTGTCTCTATAAAATTATGACAGATGCTATCTTTCCTAATACTACGCATCAATGCGGCAATGAGGAATCTAACTGTGAGAATCATTTTAAATTAACACCGTGGGAAGTAGAAGGAGAAATAGACTACAACAAATTGATAAAACAGTTTGGCACGGAGCCGATAACAAAAACAATAATTGATAAAGTTATGAAATTTACCGGAGATGTACATCCAATGTTAAAATTGCAATATTTTTTTTCACATCGAGATTTTGATTGGATACTAAATAAATACGAGAATGGTGAGAAATTTTACCTTTATACTGGCAGAGGACCCTCAGGGATGGTTCACATGGGGCATTTGTTGCCATGGTTCTTCACTAAGTATCTACAGGACAAATTTGGATCGGATCTTATCTTCCAACTAACGGATGACGAAAAATTCCTTCACGGGCAAGACACGACTCAAGAAGAGATCAAGCATTATACTTATCAAAATATACTTGACATCATTGCAGTAGGATTTGATCCAAAAAAAACAAGGATCATAGTTGACACAAAACATATTAAATATCTATATCCTATAGCGATGGAAATTGCTAAGAAAACTACTTTTTCTACAGCAAGGGCTGTTTTTGGTTTTTCAAACTCTACTAATATCGGTATGATAGGATTCCCGCCCATCCAGGCTGCTCCGTGTTTCCTACCCTCTGTTATGGAAGGTAAGCCAACGGCTGTTTTGATCCCTGCTGCAATAGATCAAGATCCATATTGGAGAATGACAAGAGACATATCTGACCGGATGGGTTATTATAAACCTGCACAGATCCATAGTAAGTTCCTGCCTGGAATAGGAGTAGCAGGCAAAATGTCCTCTTCTAAACCCGAAACTGCATTATTCACTTCAGACGAACCGGAGATTATAGACAAAAAGGTTTCCGGTGCATTTACCGGCGGTCAAGCTACTGCCCGGCTTCAAAGAATGTTGGGAGGAAACGCTATTGGCTGTCCTGTTTTCTGGCATTTAAGGTATTTTTTTGATACTGAAAGACAATCAGATGAACGTCTAATAAGCTGTAAGAGTGGCAACTTGCTCTGTGGAGAATGCAAAGGCGACCTGGCAAGAGAATCAAAGTCTTTTCTAAGTGAATTTAAGAAACGCAGAGAAAAAGCACAAGACCTTGTTGCAGATTTTATGTATGACGGAGAAAATTACCCGAGTGATTAATATGATCAACGTTGAAAGGTTTGAATGTGAAGATAAATATGAAGCAGAGAAATTAGCTAGCATGACGGGATTGCAACAAGACCGCTGCCTGTATATTCGCGATATATCGGATGTCATAGAAAACGAAGTGGTTGTAATACTAAAGGACAGAACGTCTCACTGTATTCTTATGAAAGACAACAATAATGCTGAAAGGCTAAACAGGTTGCTATCTGATGTTATACAAGGAAAAAAAACTTTTTCTCAAAGCAGCTATCATGATCATATAACAGAAATCATTTTGTCAGAATAATCAAAGGTTATCCCAAGATATCTTTACTAAAGGTACTAATCTAAGATATATTCGACTTGATCTAAGTACCCAATTAGTTTTCTAGTCATATTACAATGCAGATTAGTAAAGGCCCGTCTGATGAGTAATTTTACAGTCCTTTTAACTTTTTGCCCGCTGCGTCAATCTCGCCACTTCGGATACGTGAGGAAGAGATTGGTTTGCCATCATATGCCCTTACTAGATCAACCATGACGACCTCAATAGGTGCTAGGCCATTAATGTGGCGGATTCTATTAATGTCATCTCCTTTTTTTGCAGTTTCAGCACTTGCCACTAGGGCACCTACGTCTGCTGAAATGATTACAGGCCCGTAATCATTGTCCAATTTACTGATCTGATATTTAACTTCCCCAAAATTCTCTCTGATCACGTCCTTTAGGTTTGCAATTCTTTCCTCATATCTATGATGGATACTATTCTCGCCTTTTCTTTTAGTTGCAAACTCATCACTAGTAACTCCAATTATTAGAGTATCACATAGTTCAAAGGCTTTGGATAGCAAAGCTAAATGACCAGAATGTATTTCATCAAAAGTACCGCCAGTTGCAACCAAACCAAACCTTTTCATCATTTACTGATTGACGGAGTTCTTAATATATAAAATAAGTTTCTATGACGTTTGGATTGTATTGAATTTTCAATTTTACCATACAACCTAGCTGAAGATTATCTGATCTGAGCTTTTGTCTGTCTGATTGTGTTGTGTCTTATCCGGATAGTTTACAATTAAGTGGTTAATTGTAGATCGGGTATCCAGTAACACTTTATGTTTTGTTCTCGCAATATCATCGAAAAACATTTTCAGTAATTCATGTGACACAATTACCCCATAACTGTAGTTAAGAAACATTCCAAGCAAATAAGAATTTAATTTATTGGAGCAATATTCATTTCAGAGAGTAGAGAATGACAAGAAAATAGACAGAAATAATAGATACGGCTGTCGTGTTTTTATCATGCTATACTAATCAAAATAACATACAGGAAGGCACTAATGGCAAGCATTACAAATGCCCTACGAACTGATTACAACATCTGTATATATTTATTCCAATTGTGGATTTAGCTACACGTGGCTGCGACATACAGATAGATG
>JBKPMK010000406.1:0-7591 GCA_046732115.1 Thermoproteota archaeon | reverse complement strand
GATAATCAATATTATTCCATATTTAGGCTCAAAGGGGGAGGTCCAAGTTCAATATTCATACTTGACGCGTCCTCTAATGAATCACTTAAATATAATTATAACAATAACAATAATTCCGTTAGTTCTATTAATTCTGCTAACAGCAGTAAAGTGCTATCGCTGCTCCATGGCACAGGACAACTTGTGAAGTATCAAAAGATTTCGTCTACTGAATACACTGTCAATGTGGAAAGTGATCGGAAACCGTTTTATCTAATATTTGCTGAATCATATGATGACGGTTGGAAAGCGTTTATTAACGAAAAGGAAAAGGTGGACGACAAATATCATTTTGTTGTAGGTGGTTTTGCGAATGGTTGGTATATAAACAAGGCAGGACATTTCAAAGTGCGATTATATTTTCAGCCACAGAAATACCATGATGCTGGTTTAGCAATATATATAGTGGTCGTTTGTGTTTCTACGATTTATTTATTGTTAAACACGCACAGAGCAAGCATCAGAGGAACTGTATCAAGATTAATGAAACCTAGAAAGACATAATTAAAAAGCGAACAACAGCATGTTATAAATCTATAGTGACAATCATAGGCAGTATTATTTGTATAACTTATGATACTAATATATTAGGTGTTACCTGCTTTGCAATACAGACTATGACAGAGTTGATATGCTATGTGTATATCAAAAGGAATAATAATACATACATTTTTTCTAAATACTGTTTTGATGGTTTATTTGCGGGATATGCGGTATATGGTTCCACCACCTGACTGGTTCGAAACAATGTAAAGGCTACCATCGGGCGCTGTCTTAAGATCGGTTATTCTACCAAATCCTCTACCAAATATCTGATCTTGAATGTCTTTAGGAGTAGATGCCAGCTTGCCTGAAAGTGGACCATGCAAACTCAATCCTGTCCTGCTGTTGTTAAGTTTGAAATGGTAAATATTCCCATTTTTGAAATCTCCAACAAACATATCATTGTCATACTGCTTACCCATCATAGTGGAATTCAGAAAGGCGAGTCCAGTTGGAGCAATTGTTTCGTTCCAGACAAACTCGGGTGTTCTGTATTTGCCTTTGCCTGAAAGGTTAACTAAGATATTATCCTTGTTTAGATCCGTTAGGTACTCTATAGCTGGACCTTGACGACTTCCATTATTGTACCATATACCCTGCACCTTTCCCCATCCGCTATTAAAACCAGGCTGCACCAAATTAATTTCATCGCCGTAATCTGGGCCATTCTCTGTATCCCATAACGTTCCTGTTAAGGGATCAAATGCTAATCCAAAGCTGTTCCGAATTCCATATGCATAGTACAAATTCAGAGGATAGTCGTTACTAGCAAAAATACCCTTCTGTAATGGCTTGCCGTCTTGGGTTAAGCGTAGTATTCCTCCCGTTCCATCAGGATTTTTATTATTATTGACGTTCTGGGCCCTCGTGGCCAAGGCGAGATGATCAAAATACAGATTGTAAAATTTATCGGCATCACCAACTACAAGATAAATGTTTTGATCTGGTCCAATGATCATCTTTCCTCCATTATGATTTGGAGTCTTAGGTGAAGTTGGAAGGGTTAGAAGCAGTTTAGGGTTCAGCAGCTTGTTATCTATCAATTCATATCTGTAAAGACGATTTCCTAGCGGTTGTATCCCTGCTCTAACGTCATTACCAGTTATTCCATCTCCAGATTGTGTATAATATAAGAAAACATATGTCGTGTGTCTAGTTGAATTGTTGGCGATAGCAATTCCGAGCAATCCTCTTTCACCTTTGGTTGCTACGCTAACTTTTATCAAAGGTTCAGCTTGGATCCTTCCGTTTACTATCCTTTGCACCGTTCCGTTATTTTTCTCTAGAACTAAAATGTCGTTTGGAGCAAGAAATGCCATGCTTGTAGGAAAATTTAATCCTCTGAATATAGTGTCAACCTTAAGATTTGGATCGTTCATTGTAGGTGTATGGGCTGGTGATCGTGACACTCCTGAGGCATCACCATACAAAGTATTATGATAGTTCGGTTGGATGGGTAGTAATATTAAAAGTGCAATCATAGAGGTGGCTGATATGATTTGCAGAACAGAATCAAACATTAAAACAAAATCAGATTAATTCCATCAATAAATAAATCCTTCGATAAAAAAGTTGGACATAGTATACGTCTACAGTTAGTCAAGTATGTTTAAATTCCGAGATGCCCCCCTCATACCCATGATCAAAATAGAAGTAGTAATATCACAAAACGACATCAAAGCCGTCAGCGATGCCCTAAAAATCATTAACGTTGGTGGGATTACTATTTCAAAAGTCAAAGGAAGAGGTAAAAGTATAGTACCACAGCTCCATGCTTCCAAAGGAACAGGGATGTATACGCCTGAATTTGGGGATAAATATAAACTTGAGGTGGTATTGACCGATAATAAAGAAAATGATGCTATAGGTGTTATCAGAAGAAACACTAAAATCGGAAAGATCTTTGTATGGCCAATAGCACGCGCCGTCGATATTGAATCTGGCATAGAAGATGAAATGGCAATTTAGAGATAAAGTAATATTCAATTCTCCGACCAATACCGTATATCAGCGTAATATAATGCGAGCATGTCAAAGCCATCGTAGCTAACCTGCAAATAGTCTCATTATAAATTAGCAGCATCTACTAATATAGGAGAGCGGCTCAAGAGCAATTGATTTTGCATAACACTTTGTATCGCATTATTGCTGCATTTTGGGTATCCTTTTGAACTTAGCCAAGTCTACCGCGGTATTCTAATGCGTTAGTATCCTCGAGTATTGTGTAGCTGTATCGTTACTATAAAACAAGCTACGCGGACAGATCAAATTGTTTATCATCATCGAGGCGATCACAAGGAACCTGACCCCTAGACATCATTGTGAAATTGTTGTAGACAACTTTTGTCCTTTATTGTCGATTACGACTTCCAGAGCTAGTATTCAAGCTCATGGTTATTGATGATGCAGTTCTTTTAAAGCTGACAGATTTTTATACTCGATTAAAAAGGGATCTGGTTAGAAATGTAATGAAAATGTTTCACTTGATTCCAGGATGGTTTTTAGAAAAACTTTATTATTCAAAATTCGCCAAGATTTTTTTTCCTATCTACGAATACTTTACGAGGAATCAAACGCTGAAATTATACAGCATATATAATAGGATTGTGATAGAGGTTGACCTTTCAAAACCGGCAGAAAGGGCCATACCTTTTGATGCTTATGAACCAATGGTTACTCAGAAATTTTTGGCTATTATGAAAAAAGATGATGTGGTACTCATCGTTGGTGCATGGATAGGATATTATGTGCTTTTGGCAGCGGAAAAAGCAAAACATGTTGTAGCAGTAGAAGCAGACGATAAGAATTGTGAGCGAATCGGGAGGAACTTGGAACTAAATGGCTTTTCTAACGTAACAGTGCTAAATATTGCTGCAGGAGATAAATCATCCTACGCACATCTAATCGAAGGCCCCGGATCTTCTATGCATAAAGTGTATGAAGTAACTTGCAACCAACTAGGTAGAACCATCAAGACAGAGCCTCTTGACAATATTATCTCTACTTTGAGAATAGGAGAGATAAACATTCTGATTATGGACATCGAGGGATATGAGTATTTCGCTCTAAAAGGATTAGGAAATTCTCTGCGAAGTCATACTGTAAAGAACGTAATATGTGAGATCCATCCGTCTATCTTAGTGGAACATGGTATATCGAAGAATGATGTATTGGCTCTTTTCCACGATTATGGATATTCAGTCACCGATCTGCAAAAAAGTGTTGATTCTCATCCATATCACATTCATGCAAAGATATCTGATCTCTAACTAATTTAATCTGTTCTCCAGTGTATAGAATTGATCTATTAGTTTTTAATATTCAACCATTGATAGTGAATGATCCACACTTAGCTATGGTACAGACTATAGGTATGAACATTGTTAGAATTAATATGATATAGCTGCTCTCTCACATTAATCGATTCATCGGGTTAATCTTTATAGACTTTATCGAATCAAAAATTATCCTTGGAGGTTTTATGGTTAAATTGGAGTGACATTAAGAACCCTAATGCAGGTGGAGCAGAAGTATTTACTCACGAGGTCATGCGCAGGCTAGTCTCAAAGGGACATCATATGACTCTTTTCACTGCAGAGATTCCGAAAGGGCCGCAAAATGAAGACGTCGATGGTGTGAATACTATAAGGCAAGGGAATAGATATAGTGTATACGGTAAGGCACGTCAATACTATCTTAGACACAGCAATCACTTTGATTATGTTATCGATGAGATAAACACAAAACCTTTTCTGACTCCAAAATTTGTTAAAAATAAGCCAATATTGGCATTCATTCACCAACTAGCCAGGGAGTTTTGGTTCTATGAAACATTTTTTCCCTTAAATTTGATCGGCTATTATTATCTTGAGCAAAAATGGTTATCCTACTACAAAGATGTTCTAACAGTTACTGTTTCTAATTCATCTAAGCAAGATTTGGAACGGTTGGGGCTCAAGAAAATTTTGTTAGTACCGCCTGGGCTAAGTGTTGAACCTTTACGTGAGTTGCCAAACAAAGAGTCCGATCCCACTATTGTTTTTATGGGTAGATTTAAAAGAGCAAAGTTGCCAGATCACGCTATTGAAGCATTTCGTATAATTAAAAACGACATTCCACATGCAAAAATGTGGATGATAGGAGATGGCTATATGTTTCATAAGCTTAAAAATTCCAAAACTGAAGATATCAGATTCTATGGCCACGTGAGCAACGAACAGAAGTATGAAATTCTCTCTAAAGCCCATCTTGTTTTGGCGCCTGCGGTGAGAGAAGGCTGGGGTTTGGTCGTCACTGAATCTAACGCCATGGGAACTCCGGTTATAGCATACAATGTTCCAGGATTAAGAGATTCTGTAAAACATGGAGAGACAGGAGTCTTGATCGATAACTGCTCTCCAAAGAGCCTCGCCGAAGCTGCCTTAGTTTTGTTAAAGGACAGGCCACTTCTGAGAAAATATAGTGCTAATGCTCTTGAGTTTTCAAGGCAATTTAGCTGGGATGAAACAGCAGATGTTTTCGATAAAATCATAAAAAGTAACAATTCGCCATAAAGTGTCGGCCAGAAAATCAGTTTGCTATATCTATAATAATGACACTTGTACATCAATTTATCAATCATTCGTTGCTGAACTAAGATTAAGCTAGAAACAACAGTTCTACAGAGGCATCAAATTATGGGATTCGAGGGTTAGATATACTTAGTATTAGAGGGGCAGTATACTGCGAGTTGCATTTGTATAGATCCGTAGTTCATGAAGATCTATAAGTTATGGCATGAAGATATTTTACTATACATGGAAGAAGCGTTTATCTTACTATCTCGTTTGCATGAATGATGTATCAATATTGTTGAACATCAATCATGACAGCATCTATACTTTTCGAAGTACTATTGCGCTATTATGTCATATTCGTGACGCAAGAAATTCTAAGCTCTTTAATACAAATAGACCTACACTGAGTACAGGATGCCGAATCAATTTTTTCCAATTGGCATTACTTGTGAAGATCCTGATTCTATGGCGAATTTTCGTTTGTATTTCAGCATACTTTGGAAATTTGCTAGCATATAAAGCTGCATTAGTAGAGTAGTATTGTTTTTTGCGAAGCCATTCTGCCAAATTAAATTCTTCCTCATTATGTAGTATGACTGAATTCGTTCTTTTATTCACAATCAACCCTAGCATTTCGAGTTTTTGATGAAGCGTGCTCTCTTCATAGAATATTATATCTTCATCAAATCCACCTACTTGTACAACAAACGATGTTCGAAAAAAACGAGCCGATTCTATTTTAGAGCCTCTATAAAGGCCTCTTTCAAAATCTCTAACTCTCACCCAAAAACTCTTTCCGATTGAACGTTCAGGAATTATAACCCCAGCAATTTTGCGGTCATATGAGCATATAGAGACACATTCTGAAATAACTGCTGATTGTAATATCATGTCCGAATCTATAAAAAATAAAAATTCGCCGGTTGATTTCGATATTCCGAAATTTTTAGCGACTGTTCTTTCACCTTGTGCTAGATATAACTTGGCATTGAAATTAGATGCAATTTGGGTCGAACTGTCCGAGGAATGTGCATCTACCACAATGACTTCGATATTCTTATAACTTTGCAGCCTGATAGATTCTAAGCACCGGTATAAAGTTTTAGCAGAATTGATGGTAGGAATAACTATTGATACACGACTACTAACTGGCTCACCAAAGAATGTACCATCTTTCTGTTCTTTGAGCAAGGGTATTTTTTAACTAGTTGAGACAATTAAGTCTTCTTTAGTGCTTGGCAAATAACAAAACCAATTACTCGATACTCATACTATATATCTGATTTGATTTCATAACTATCACTTTATTTGTATTTCCTTTTCATTTTGAAGCTCTTCAAGAATCTGATCTCTATAATGTTTTAAATTGGCATTAAATGCAGCTAATATCTCTAATGCAGTGCGTTCAGATACAAACCATAACAAATAATCGTCATTTCGATAACCTCGGCGAATAACGATACTCTGCCAGTCATACAACCTTCTTAGAGAGTCAGTCTTAAAGAATCGTTCTAAGTTGAGTTTTTCTATTACTCTAATTATAGTTTTAGGGCTTGGAATATCTTTGTTTAGAAAAGTTATTTGGTTATAGCAGAATTTGCTACTTTCCCTAGTGTTGAATAGTTCGTGTGTAATGAAAATTTCTAAAGCTGATCTAAGAACTGGAAAACCAGCCAGCGTTCCCAGGTTTCCGTGCAGTAGCACTTCCTTTATCGCAAATAACAGTTGACGGTAATCTATATCCAATTGGTATTTAGCGATGGTCTCTTCGTTGTTGTTAGGATCTATTTCGTTACATACTTTGATAAATAGATCATAATATTGTCTTATTATAGTACAGATACTCATCAGATATCCATTAAAATCTTGGTATGCACGTACGAAGTGATTAAATTCTATTCCTTTTTCATTTCTAACACTCGTATTCATATAATTATCAATAAATCTCTTCAATTTTCTTGACACTTCTATTATATCTTGAGTAAGAGATCGTAAAGCGGACAAGCTCATAGTCCAATGTGCATAATAAAATAACGTAGGATCTTGTGACCGATCACTTTCTATGTGGAATGCTGCCTTGATTATAGCAGGTGGTTTTAAAAATTCATTGAATGGAATTGCTTGATTTTGGCTACTTGAAAGGCTCTTTACATTTCTCAAATCCTCTTCAACTATATTATTTATCTCATTCTTTGCCTCTTCAAGCTCTTGAGTGATTTTAGTACAGGCCAAGTCGTCCGGCAAAATATTTTCGAATTTAGTGTATCGTTGTATTACGTTTTGGATTCTTGAGTTCACTACGTCATATCTGCTATAGCATGATATACCTTTTGCTTTTCTAACGATAGACGGAAATGGAAGTTTGGTAACAATGAAGACTATCTATATAGATAAGGAGACGAATCGTGTTCCTAAGTTAATTTGATCGAGGTTAACTAATCTGTTAATATACT
>JBKPMK010000405.1:0-10260 GCA_046732115.1 Thermoproteota archaeon | reverse complement strand
AAAACAGTTTCTTAGAGCAATGATTAGTTCTATTACTTCATGACCGCTATGTGCCCCTACTCTACCCCTTCCCTTAGCTCCTCTTTCACGTCTGCTTCTGTGGGAAGCTGCTGATAATTTTCGCCTGTTGCTTGTTGTTGCTGTTCTTGTTCCCTTTTATCAATTGGAGTACGCCGTTGTTTATTCAATCTCTCTTTATCTGCACTTGTTGGTGCTACTTTGTAATCTTCATCTGATACCTGCTCTGCAGTCTTGTCCTTTTGCTCACTCATACGTATTATGCCCTATATACATCACATCATTATTTAGCATATCAGTAGACTTTAGATATATCCATTCAACGGGAAAATAATATCAAATATCTCCTAAGTACTTGAATTGTTTGTTTCATTTTGTAAAAGAAAGAATTGGAATAAGGTGCTATGAACCACACAACCTTATTTCCTAATATATCAATTTCATTTGTACATTATAACAGCTGTGATTCTAACTTTAATACATAATTTATAATTCAAACTATTTGTAGAATATCCTTAGTTCACTATAAAAATAAAATACTTGTACTATTTTTTTACCTCTCTGGATAATGGCACTTTTTTAATTTGGCAAACTGCTATAAAAATATCATAAAAATGAGTAGTAACATTGCACAATTAACATGGTTAACCTACTTATATTAACAGCTTGATTGTAGGATATGTTGTTGATATAAGCGTCAATGTCTATTTCACCTACTACATCATACCGTGATAGAATCTATATTATTCAAGACATAATACTAAAGTTAGCTGAATATGGTGAACTAAACCAGACCGCACTAATCAGTTTTACTGGATTGAATTTGAAGAAACACAGATGCGTTCTTGATGAATTAGAAGTAAATGGTTTGATACGCAAAGGTGAAACACCATTTGGAAAAAGAGTAGTTATAGTCTATAAACCGACACAAAAGGGAATAGATTTTTGCAGAAGTATATTGGAGCCATATGAAAGAATGTTCCCAAGAAAGAAAGAATCTGTTCTTACTGTTAATAATACTAATACCATCAGTAATAGCAACGATATTGAAAGGTCAACAAGAAAAACAGCTAACACTCTGGAAGAGATAGGACAACTACAACATGTAGAATTGTAGCCAGCAGTGTCAAAATAACTTACTCAACAACCCATGAAGCAATAGTAGTTTAATCCAATAATAGTTGTATCTTCGCTATATTGTGATGCTATGGTTCTATCTCTTTCCTGCTTTTCTTTAATGTAATCTCGATATCTTTTGCTCCAAGAACCAACTAGCATATACTGCCTTATACCAACTACAAGCTATACGGAAGAGGTAATGATAATAGCTCCTAGCAGCACACCAAGTACAATC
The DNA here is from genome assembly GCA_046732115.1 of Thermoproteota archaeon. Lineage (GTDB taxonomy): Archaea > Thermoproteota > Nitrososphaeria > Nitrososphaerales > Nitrososphaeraceae > JAFAQB01. The sequence goes on along the minus strand of JBKPMK010000405.1, from coordinate 8,888 downwards.
CCAAAGTCATTTTCCATATCAAGAATAGCAATGAATGATGGATGTCGTAGTAAGTATATTGAAAGCCCTATTGCTATAGGGGCCATGATAACCGCAGAAATACTAACTCCTAATAGTGTCTTTCTTATGTGAAATATTTGTTCAATAAATGTGTCTATTAAATTCAATATGCCATATCCATGAGGAGGAGAAGAATACAAGGATATATTTGGCTCCTTCTTGTAGTTATTATTATTATTATTATTATCTACCATATATGTATGACTACTTCAGCTATTTTATGCTATTTTGTCTTATTTAGACAATGATTAACATAGTTAATGAAGTTTACAGCGAAATCTAGCATATAAAAGAGAACGATAAGAACATCCCATTATCATTAAAGCAACCTAGAATTCTAGCTTCAGGTTGTAGTCGGTGACAGATTATGCTCAATTGTATTGCCATAATTAGGAAAACACTACGAGTAATTGAAATAAGGATTTTGCTTACTATGTTAATAGTATTATCTTATAGGAATAGTTGAGCTACAGTTCTTGTAGCCTATTGAATTTATTAATTTAAATATTTGTACTTGTTGTTGATGTTCATGAGCACTTCCTAATGATAAGATTTCAGCACATAGAATATATGTAGATACTGATAGGTTGCAAAGTAGTTTTTTCTAATGGAATCAACACCACCACAGGAACCGCTCCCCTCTAACATATGTCCTATATGCAAAGACTATCTGTTGATAATAACTGATACCAACTCAGGGGAAATCATTTGCAGCAAATGTGGTGTAATAGTTTCAGATAAGGTTCAAAACATCAACCAAGCAGAATGGCGTGCCTTCTCTAATGAGGAACACAATGATAGAAGTCGCACAGGAAATCCATCGTCACTAGCAATCCATGATATGGGACTTGCCACAGTAATTGGAAGGGCTGATAGAGATGCAACTGGAAAAAAATTAGACGCTGCAATGCATATTTCAATGCAAAGATTAAGGACATGGGATTCAAGAACACATGTTAGTCGTTCTGACAAAAGTCTCATACAGGCTCTTAGTGAGCTTCAAATATTGAAAGATAAACTTACGTTGCCACATATGGTAGTGGAGAAAGCTGCTTACATCTACAGGAAAGTTCATGATAGGAAATTAGCTCGTGGGAGAGCAGTTTCTGAGCTTATTGCTGCCTCTATATATATCGCTTGTAGAGAAATGAGCACTCCTCGAACATTAAATGATATTGCCACGGCTTCCAATATCAAGCGCAAACAGTTAGCAAAAGCATATAGATTTTTGGTTATTGAGCTTGACATTAAAGTTCCATTATCTGACCAAACCAAGTGTATTGCCAAAGTTGCAAATAAAGCCAATCTGAGTGAGAAGACCAAGCGACTAGCGATAAGGATAATGGATGAAATTAAAAGAAAAGATGACGGTGATGGTGATAATGTGCTATTATATTCTGCTGGAAAAAATCCAATGTCATTAGCAGCTACTATTCTTTACTTGTCATGTCTTAAGACTGGTGAAAATAAGACACAATTGGAAATGGCAGAGGCAGCAGGAATAACAGAAGTAACTATAAGGAATAGGACTAGGGAACTCAAAACCAAACTAGAAAGAGAACTATCGAATCCAATCCAGTTATTGTAGGACAAATCGAAGTGTAAGAGCTAGAAGAACTAAATCAATCACTGAGAAATCGTGACAAAATGAAAGATGCTGCTATAGCACAGCTATCAGACCAACTTTTAGCTATGTCTACAAGGTTGCAAGAACTTGAAAGGAAACAGCAAATATATCAGTTATAACAATAACGCATTTGCAAACATAACCACTTTTAGACAATAGCTACTACTTAATTCATGAATTAAACTATGCAGCTATGTGACTTCCTCTGATTATAATCCTTGTGGAAAGTCATATTTAGAAGGTATGCTAGCCGGCAGTGCTCCATAAATCAATACAATTTCGTCATGTTCATCTAGTTTGATATCTCTATAGCTTGTACCACTAGGTAATTTGTTTCCATTTTTGTATATTTGAGGCATATTGTCATTGCCTGTTTTATTGAAGATGTTATTAAATGCTTGAGGATTGTTAAATTTTGCCTTCCAGATATCAAAGAATTGTCCCAGCGTGAAATTTCTGGTTACAGGCGATTCTATATGTATAATGCCAGAATCATCGTGGGTGTGCAACCAATAAATACATTTACCGGGAACGATACCGATTTGCGAAGGTACCTTATAAGGCTGACCATTCACATAAATATCAAGATGGGCATGATTATGGAATACAAGTTGTTCAGAAGCATTGCACTGTATTCCATCTATTGTCATTGCTTATGCACTTGAAGCAGACAGGAATTTAGAAGAAGCAACGGCTACACCTATGCCAATAGCTACCACTATTATTACACCGATTACTATGATTTTCTTAATCTTCTTTTCCTCCACGGTTTTGACGGTCTTTTTGTTTCATTATCTATCGTTTTAGTAACTCTCTACCATTCTGGTCTATTATAGATTGTACAGTACCAAATACTGGCAAACCTTTAAAGTGGTCCTCTGTTTTTGAAGCGTCAACGTTAAAGTTGACTATGTTTCCATTCACCAAGTGAATAATTACTGGAACATCTTGCCACTTTACTTTTCCATTTGTAGTTATATTAGCAATTCCTTTAAAGTCAGTATAATTACCATTTGTTAGTTCTATTAATTTACTTCTACCAGGTATTACCTCACCAGTTGCATTTTTTAGACTTTCAATTGTATGGCGATGCGCTCCTTTACCATCTATCTGTGACATTGTAATATCAATTGCAAGATTAGTTAGATTTCCTTTTTGAACTCCAAATTCCCAATTTCCACCTAGCACCCACATTTGTGATGAGCTAGCAGAAGGTCTTCCTGCCATGATATCAGAAGCTAAACTAGATATTTGGCCCCTTGTCCTAAAACTGTCGATATTAGTAATATTACCACTTTCACCGCCACCAGCAGCAGTTTTATTATTAGTATTATTATTATTATTGCCGCTACTAGTACTAGTAGTAGCAGTAGAGTTGCCTGCCTGTGATTGAGCTAACGCAGGATTGTCAAATTCATTATTAGTAGTTATTGTTGCAATAGTCAATATTGTCATAAACAAAGATAGAGTGATTATAGCAATAGAAGATAAAATATACACTCTGCTTCTCCCTGTAGTTAACGTAAGAGATTTCATAGAACTTGTTCTCCTAGAAACAACAAATTACTAATATAGCTAATATAACTTTTATAATATTCTTTCTTACTTAGGATGTTCATCAACATATAGGCTAGAACATATTAATGCAGTGTACTTTGTAGCTGCAAATGATAGTCTGTTATAAGAGTTGGATGTAGCTGGATATGCACAATTTTCATTACATCCATAAAAGGTGCCTTGCTATCTATTGCAGCCTTTAGCTGGTTGAGGTTATTTTCAATGTCGGTATTAGCAGCTTTTAGTGTAGATGGCGATGCTGATTTTAAATTCTTACTGAATACATCTTTGGCTATTCCAGCTAGAGCTTGAGCGGTTTGATATTCAGTCACGTTCTTTATGCCAATACTGTTCATAGCCATGTTTGAAGTGTTGGAAGTACTAGTATTATTATGGACCGTTGCTAGATTTGTATTCATAGAGGAAGGGGACGCCTCCTTTTCTGCCATCGCCATTCCAGCCATATTTGTCATAGATGACTGGGATTGTCCAAGCGCTCTTCCATAGCTAAAATACACTTCATTTGCCAGATTAGCTAGAACTAGAGCATGGGTTGTAGAGTTATTCAATGCTTCTTTGGGTACTCGTGATGATACAGCCTCGCCTAAAAGACCATTTATTCTATCAATCTGTGGTTTTACATCATTACTAGAATCAGCAGAATTAGCAGTTGATTTTAAGCTATTCAAAGCAGATATCAACTGATTTGCAACCCTAGAGTTTCTCTCTAAAATTTGACTTGTCCACGTTTGGTTGACCACAGGGTCATATTGATTCAGTAGGTCTATAGCATTACTTGCATATTGCTGGGCTAACTTGGGATTAGCATGAAAATTATTTTGTGCAAGCGATATTTGAGCTTCTATTTGCTTTACTAGCGTAAGAAAGAGAGCATTTTCATTTTCTGAAAATGTGTGCGCATATGCAACATAATTAGAAAATAATGTGGTAGCAGTAATATATGAAGCAATCAAAATTGTCAATGATATTCCAAAGGTGATACGCAAAGATGAATACTGTCTATTCATTGTTATTTTATACGTAGGTGAGTAACTTCGAATAAAAATCTTATAGTACCTTCGTAGAATATACCAAACTATTGATACACTGTCTTGGACACTGTAACAAGAGACACGGTGACAATACTTTTAGAAGGAAAATCAATTCCAGGAATGGGATTCTTACATCTCTATGATTCGACATCATACAAGATAGGTAATGGACATGTAGCATTACATGTACCATGTGATTCAAGCTCAAAGCCCATAGTAAATGTACTTGTTGGACAAGCTCCTTATGTAAGCCTATGGAAACTGAATTTCTAACACAAATACAACAAAATGATGGCATAACCATAAGAGAACTCAAAAGCAATCCTTTAACGATTGAGCGCTTTTTGTCTGATGCAAAGATACCAGAGATAATCAGACATATAGAAGGTCAAACCATAATTTACACAGAATATGTCACAGATATAATTGAAAAATTATCAAAAGCTGTTGAAGCTGCTGGATATACTTATGCTCTATACACTGGTTCTCTCCCTTATGAATACTTGTTGTTATGTCTGCAACCTTAGTTATGAATATCTCTGGCTGCTTTAAAACGTTCCTGCATATTATAAGGTAATCCGCATACAAGTTATCCAATTTATTGCCTAATGGAACTGGAGCTTTTTTGCTTAGAGCTTTGACTTGTATAGTGTATTTTCTTACCGCATCTTGGCTATAAATGACTATATCAATTCCCCTTGCATTTCTTGAAGTAGGTAATGCATTCCAACCACGCTTTGATAGTTCATAGCAGATGTAGTAAAGACCCATATTGCCAACCAATTGATTAGATATCTTTACTATATCCTCAGACATATTCTGACCTCGTGACTAAAATTATATCCTGTGGTTATAATACGTTTCATACAAGGTACAACCTTCACAGTAACTTTTTCTTACCTGAGGGAAGTTCCAATAGTTCTTGTTATCTTCATTGTTCTAGGATGATGTTAAATTTCGAATTGTACTAAGGTGACAGAGATAGAGTACTTGGTAGACCATCCATAGTTAGATTGGTATTGGAAGATTGTTGCTGCTGCGATGGTAGTGAGGATGATAATGAGGATAATGGTTGAGTAGCGGAATTAGATGAAGAGGAGTGAGGAGAGGAACAATTAATTGTGTCTTGTATAGCCGTTGCTTGTTGTCTTAAATCTGCAGCTTGCTTTGATGTTAATTGTCCATTGGCTTCCTTTGAATTCACTTGATGCAAAAAGGCATCGAATAAGTTACAAGTAGCTAGATTATTATTGTCACGGCTTAATTGTCGAATAGCTGCATTTAATGGTGCTTCCAAGCTTGTTGTAGTACCCTTGCTAAGGTGCATGATATCTATAGTATCTACAATTTTCTGTATTGCTTGCTTTGGTGTAAGAACAGTCCAGCTGAAGGTATCGGGATTGGGGTCTTTATTTCCTTGAGTGTCAACTGCTCTTACCGAAAGTGTGTGTAGCTGTCCGGCTCCCAAGTCATCAATGTTAATTGTAGCAGGATTACTACTAGAGCACTTAGAGAATGGTTGTCCATCCAAGCTGCATTCAAAGTCTGCTACAGGGTTAGTACCAGGAGTAGCTGTAACTTGGAATGTTATAGCAGTAGAAACAGTTGAACCACCATCTTCTACTGGATTTCCATCACCATCTGTAGCCGAATTTATTGTTGTTTGTGTCGGTGGTTGTATAGGTGGTGTGGATGTAGCTATTGCAGAAACTGTATTTGACCTTCCATTTGTCACGTAAACATAACCATTAGCAGCATCAAAAGCAATGCCAATCGGAAGTGTACCTACTATTATATTATCAATCACTTGATTAGTAGAACTGTCAATTACTGAAACTATGTCGTCACCTGATAGCCTTCCTGCATTAGTCACATACATATTTCCACTGTTTGGACTGAAGGCAAGAAACAGAAAGAAATTATGGTGGTCATAACATTAAACAACAGGTTGTATTTACTAATAGTTATCAAGCCATTATTAAACAGCTGATTTTTGCCCTTATTATTTCGATAGAAGGGTTGTAGGAGTAAATTTGAATTGATAGAAAGAAGATACAACTGAAGCCTTTGTTTGTAAACCTCTATTGCATTTCTTTTTAAACTAATATTTACTAATTTGTTTAATTGCCAATTTTTACAGGAGATGTAAACTATTGATTTTTAAACGTAGTAAAAATCTAGGAAACTCATCTAAATAGGCTCTAAAATTCGGAAGGTCCAAAGGATAAATGCTTCAAAAAGAAAAAATAAATTCCTATTTGAAAGAGAACGTATGAAATTGCCACAGAAATTGTAGCTATAAGCAAAGTTAAAGGCCATCCAGACCATTTCATAACAATTTAACACCTATATTCATAATACTTTATGACCAGTTACTGAAGCTATAAGGTGCTTTACCATCAATGACATGTTGGTAATTGCCGAAATATGCTACTATCTTGATGCAGATTTCTCTTTCTTCTATTACGTAATTTTCTTACCTCTTCTAATATTTCTCTTAGCTTTTCTTGTGAAAGCTTTGATATTCTTTCGTCACATTCTAAACCCTTTGCATCTAGAACTTGTTCAGTCAAATCAACAATTTCATCTTTATGTTGACTCTCTTCTTGTGTTAAGAGATTGTTGCTCATAAAGCGCATGAATGCAAAGTCACTCATAGCTGTTATTGTTTATGTAGCTGTTATTGTTTTTGTCACCACTTTCTGAGAGAAAGTGATCAATATCTATTAAGATGTTGAATAGTTATCATCCATTTAGCACTAGCGAACACGAATGGTGTTAATTTCATTGTTGAAAGTACGTATATTAAATACATTTGTATATTACATAAACTCAAACTGTTTGATCGACTTCATAACAAGTCAGTCAATTTGCATATAACTTAAATGATTTTAGCCATTCCATCCATAACTGGGTTAATTTCGGTGATGATTCATTTATCAAGTCGATCATTTTATGGTGAAGTCGAATTCTTGATAACATCAAATCGTATTCTAGGGACACATAATTCAAATATGATTCAACAGTTTTATTTGCTATATCAATTACTGGTACAACTTGTTCTTTGGTAGCTATGCCTTTTCTAGAATACTCCTCAATCAAATTTACTTGGTTTTCTACTAATCCGTTGCAAGATTCCAACATGCCTTCCTGTAGTCTAGTTATTGCTTGGAGGTATTCGAATTGCTTTCTATTTATCCTACCATATACCATAGAACAAGTCTTCGAGAATCTTTGTAAAGGATCTTCAACTGCTGCACTATTGTTTTTGCTATTGTTATCTTTGATTGATGACATCTCTGTAATTTTCTATATACATGAAGAAAAGTTTTTTCATCAACACTGGTTTATAAAGAACCTGGGTGCTCAAGGGAAAGAACAAAATAATCAGCTATAACTAACCGGTAATTAGAATATATGGAAGATTGAAATTACAGGGAGGGAAATCCTGGCTGTTGCGGTGGTGTTTGTCCTCCTATTTCATTTGGAAGGACATTATTATTCGGTAGCCTCTCACTTGCTTTCACAGTGTCCAAAATATATAGTCCGACATCAGTCAACTTCACCTTACTACTTAGAAAATTGTGAAAATAAAAATCTCCACTAACAAGTATATTTAGGTCTTGAATAGGATGAGTATCTTCATATGTAGTAGCGGGTGATGATGATGCTGCAACAGATTTATCAACAGCTATAACTCCATTCAATAATGCATAGTTGATGTCTTTACGAGTCAAATTGTATTCTAATAATTCTAGTATCGATAAACTTGCAATATCTAATACGCTAACTATTCTTATAATTATAGGATCTCTTGTGAGTTTTGTAAGCTGATCCGAATCAATAGTTATGTCCATCATACTATTTAGTTCTGTTAGGAGATATATTATTTAGGGCAAAACTTATGGCAGAAGAAATAGTACTGAAGGTGAAATCCTTGTACGAATAACTCCTACAAGAATAATTGCTGAAAAAGATATAGCTGGTTGGAATTGATAGTTGCAGCCGTTTTGAATGTCTCGAATCGAACGATAGATTGTTGGTGCTTTCATTTAGGAAAATTGCCTGTTAGATGGATCTATTGAAGATTGTATATACAATAGATGTATGTAACACTTTTTACAAAAAATATGGCGTAATGAAACATTAATCTTGCTACAACTGCTCATGTTGTTCTTAATTGAAGTTGGACCCTTTATTGCAGCTCTTGTATCTAACCTATAATACCCATTTCAGCCTTTTTGAGGACATAAAATGAAAGCTGTTGGTCTTTACAAATACTTACCAATAGAAGATCCTCAATCGCTAGTTGATTTAGACATTTCACAGCCCAATACTGATACCACAGGACATGATATACTAGTTGCTATCAAGGCTATCTCAGTAAATCCCGTCGATACCAAAGTCAGAAGAGGATTGATTCCTCCTCCACACACTATTTCAGAAGAAAATAAAAATACTCCACGTATTTTAGGATGGGATGCTGCTGGAGAGGTGGTAGAAGCTGGTTCAGATTGCACACTCTTTAAGAAAGGAGACACTGTTTACTATGCTGGCAGCATTTCTAGACCATTAGGAACAAATTGCGAATT
>JBKPMK010000404.1:0-1948 GCA_046732115.1 Thermoproteota archaeon | reverse complement strand
ACTATGCCTTCTAATCCCAGCTGGTCAGCAAAACCCACATAACTTATTTTTACAAGTATATACTCTCCATCTTCTTCTGGAAAAGCATTAGTCATGATAAGTGACTATACATTTCTAAGAATTAAGGTTTGTCGTCCATTTCTATTATAGAACTATGGATCTACGCTGAGCAGACAAATGGTTGCTTTAAAAGATACATTTATGATTAACGTATTCTTTCTCCTCTTTTATAGGACTTCGCAAGCACATTTTGTTCGAAAATCGGCAATGTCTTCGAAATACTATCTAGATACATCTGTACATGTGGTTCTGCAATCCACATCCTTTCGTTTTCAAATAAGTGTCCGTATCTTTGTGAGCTACCAATTCTTTCACGCAATCTAAGGTTATCTAGATATCCCATAGGAATGGTGGATTCATCAAATCCGTGATTTCTAGCTATTGTATCAAATACTGAATGCATACCTGAACCATGCTGTGCTGCTTCTTTGATACGGTAGGCTATATTCCTTGGAATACCCAATTTTTGGGCAACTCTTCTATGCACATGTTTTCCAAAGATATCATCTGCTGATTTTACATTTAATTTCAGATTCATGTGCATGGAAGCTCTAATAATTTCCATATCGAGAAAGGGTTCCCGCATCTCTATACTGTGTGCCATTGCAATTTTATCCTCTCTCTCAAGAGTCTCTTTGTAAAGCAATAGCAAATCTTCGGTCATATGTTCCCTTAACTTTTGATATCCTTCTTTTTCAACTACTTTTGTATACCATGAATATCCTCCAAAAAGTTCATCAGCACCCTGTCCCGTGAACATTACTTTAATTCCATCTTCATGCGCAAGCTTTATTGCAGCATATACTGGAACTGCAACTTCCACTTGGCCGGCATTCGTATTCTCGATAACATTGATAATCTCAGGAATCATTTGTTCTACCTCACTTCTAGTAAGTTCATTAACTCTTAGCTTTAGTTTGAGTTTCTTTGCTATATTACGTGCAAATGCGATATCTGTAGAACCTTCAATACCTGCAGTATAGCAAATAACTTCAGGTACCATTTTCTTTGCAAGCCATGCAACAATTACACTGTCAATACCACCAGAGAAAATTATTCCAACTCTCTTGAAGTCCTGCGTACGTTTTTTCATGGACATAAGTAATGCTCTTTGGTATGCGCTAATGGCTGATGCCATTGTTTTATAAACTATTTTTTTAGTTGATTGTACCGGAGCTTGTGCTATCTCGAATTCTTGTAAAAGGCCATTTGATTTTTTTATAAGTATTGCATGTCCAGGCAATACACATTTTGTAGGCTCTTTTACTCCTACTTTCCATAATGCCTTTCGCTCGGATGCAAAGGCTACAAAGCTATTATTTTCGCCATAATAAAGCTGCCTTACTCCAATTTTATCTCTAACTAAAGCTATAGTTCCAGTTACTTCGTCCTTAATAACAAGAGCATACACACCATCAAGTTCCGCAACTGTTTTTCTAATTGCATAAACTAAATCATTATTATTGCTTTTGGTGAAGTGATCTTCTAATAAGTGAACTATGACTTCACTGTCGGTTAGAGTATCAAACTTATGGTGCTTTAATTTTAATAATTTCCTTCGAATTTGCTTATAGTTGTAAATCTCGCCGTTATGTTCAACAGTTAATCTGTTATCGCAGCTATGAAAAGGCTGCTGCCCGCAAGTACCACCTACTATTGCAAGCCTTAGATGGCCCAACGCACTACTTCCATAAAGCTTATGGTATTCCACATTGTTTAGTGAGTCTGACTGTACAACAAAGTTGTCAACCGCTATTCCTGTCCCGTCAGGGCCCCGACTTGCAATGCAAGAGAGCATAGGTCCGATGAGCGGTGCAACATTCTCATTCTTTTTGCTTAAAATACCTACTATTCCACACATTTTATTATAACCCAAATTCCATGAAGA
>JBKPMK010000403.1:0-4617 GCA_046732115.1 Thermoproteota archaeon | reverse complement strand
ACACCTTCCATCGATTGGCCCATGTACCTAATTCCTTTAATATTACTTCCAACTCCTTTGCTTGAGAAGTTAAACGATATTCTACTCTAGGTGGAATCTCTGGATAAATTTTCTTAGATACTAAACTCTCTCGTTCTAGTTCTAATAGCCTATCAGCTAATACAGTACTGCTAATGCCTGTCAGCAGTCGCTTCAACTCATTGAAGCGTATGACTCCTTTCGTACTTAGATTCTTTAATATTAACAGAGACCATCTTCTTCCAAGTATCTCCCAAATATTTGCTACCTCGCATTTTTCATCTTCTGTGCCTACCTCGTTCACAATTTCGTCATTCATTAATTGTAATTTTTTGATGCTAAGTATTATTTAACTACTACGTAGGATATATGAAACCGAATTTGATGATAATTATTTAATGACGGCATATCCCATTAGAAGATATCTTGTCATAGCTAATGGTGCTAACAAGAATCTAAGATCGGCCTATGAACGTTACACATATAGAGTGATACAATTGACATTCTTATTAAGTCCAGGTCCTTTAACATAATTGTACTTGTTTACATCTGATAATGACAAGACGGCAATTCAAAAATATACACACTATTAACCCGCATATAAAATGTACTAACAATATGAATAATATTGTATATAACATGGTTTAATGTAATGATATATTTGTAATTGCTAAATATTGTACTTTTTACATCTTGTATAATTATATCCAAGTTTTAACAACAGAAGGAACAAAGTTTATCTCACACCCTCCTTGCATTTGATATCCTCATTGGAGAGCCAGCCAAGAAGAGAAGGGACAGATATAAAAAGCTCAATATTAGAATTAAATTTACATATGTGCATATAGTGACCTATATTACTCAATTATGGAATCATTAATTTTTCACCGTTAGCCCCCTGATCTTTGTTTTATTATTGAGAACATAATTTTGCAGTTGAGTTATTTTGAAAACTCGTTCATAGATGCTGTACCAAAGATATTAAATGTTCGATATACATTTTGTAACCTAATGCATGTATTAGGTCCCCATCAATTATTAATAATTCCATTTTATCGATGACTTGTTTTAGAAGATCTGAGTGAATCAATCGATTTTGTTCTCTTAGCCTATCCAGATTGCTATTTACTTCAGCTTGTAGTTCTGGAGTTTCTAATCTTTGCTTTACATTTTCGAACCGCACTAATTGTTCACTTATCGAGTTACCGCTGGCCATGAGTGCTAAAGGTCTGTGTTAACTAAATTATTAAGGATTATGATGTGCTCAGCTTTAGAGTATATTCTAAAGACTTTGATAAAACGATATGGTGGATTCAACTTTCAAATCAAATGTGACATAAAATAAGAATGATAGATCAATCACCATCATCCTTCATAATCTTTCACCGGCCAATCCGATGTCACATTATTAAGAATAAATCCTGTATTTTTCCTTGAACCCATTCTAAAGCTTGTATTCTTATCATAAACATATCGATATTAGGAAGATTATTTGACTTTTGCATAGCAGTTCTAAGATGATTTTTTTAACTTCTAGCATGTGTCTAATCCTCTCTGCAAAATAACAGACGTCTTTAACTTCATAGGAATCATGTTTTATATAGATCATCAGTAATTGCTCTGACCATGATAGTAATTTATGTAGTTCTTATGTTTTGTAAGAATCTGTTTGCATTGTCTACAAAGGATATCCAGCCAGTATCTGTAGAGTTGCTGTCGTGTATATCTTTTACTTTCTTGCGGCAGTCTCTTTTTTATAAGATTTGTTTAATATTACAAATTCTTATCAACTATATTGTGGCATAGTAATGATGTAATACGTATAGAGGAGATGATAGGAATTAATTGAATACCTTACAGGATAATTCTACTGAGGATCTTTCTCAGTATTACACATGTAGATCATGTGGAATGAAATTTGATAACTTTGGTGATATGCATAGGCATATACTAGTGGAGCATATGTAGAAGGGAGATATCCCATAAGAAAGTATAAGGACGTTCTAAAAGAACACAGTTGCTTAAATAAAGAACTAGCTCCAGCGAAGCGCAGTAACAATAGCAAAATCAAAAATGCATAAAAAAGGAGGAGATACTCCAATTACATTACAATTAAAGTTACAATTTCAAGAACATCACATGGATTGATAAATTAAAATATTCCAAGTTACCATATTTACTTAGTAACCTGTAAACTCCTCAACTTTCATTCTGTCTTTTGGAATCTTAAGATCATTTTGAATTATGTCTTGCATTGCTTTTATCATAGCTGGAGGACCACACGTATAAAATATTGAGTTTTTTATTTCATCATCTGTTAGATGTTTGGTTAACATATCTCTGTCTATTCGTCCTCTTTCTCCTGTCCATTGTTGCATGGTAGAAGAAGATGAGGAGATATCATCTTCATCCTCTTGTTTTTCTTCTGTAATGGTATAAACAATTTTCAAATCTCTGTTTATCTTTACATATTCATCAAATTCCTTTTTAAATATGGTATTTTCCTGATTCCTATTTGAATCAAACATCACTATTTTTATAGGTAATTGCTTGTCTGTAGCATACTTTATCATACTTCTAAATGGGGTTACACCAATACCACCAGAAAGAAACACGGCAGGCTTTGAATAATCCTCATGTAAAACAAATTTTCCTTGAGGACCTCTTACTTTGACTTTGACATCTTTTTTTCTAATGATGCAAGCCTCTTTTTATAAGGTGTATCTCTAATTCTGGTCGTAATCATCTCTAATTCTGGTCGTAATCATGATATAATCTTCTGTTGGAGATGGGGAAATTGTAAAATGTCTGATAGGACCTTTTGAGTCATTGTAAACTTCCCCTATATCAAAAAAGGCATACTGTCCTGCTATATATTCCAGGAAGGGGTTTAGTTTATCATCACTCTCTCTTTCTTGCTGCTGTCTCTGTTTTTCTTTCTTGCTAAATCTAAATGACATTACATCAGTAGCTTCAAACTTTTGCTTCTCTAATAGTGAAAGCTCATATACAGAAGAAGGTCTGGAAGGTGGCTCCTGTTGTTGTAGTGCTTATTGCTCTTTTTCTATAGCAGTTGGACATTTCTTAACTAGTATGCTATTGCCATCTACCTTTATTTCATAAGTGGATTCTGATTCGTTTGCAGGAGGACTTGTCACCTCGCCAGTTCTAACATCAAATTTGGATTGATGCCAAGGACATTCTACTTCGTAGCCCTCCAATCTTCCATCAGCTAAAAGACCACCTTCATGTGTACATACATTACCTATTGCATAGTGTTTTTTCCCTCTACATTTGCAATACATATGTCTTCACTATCAATTTGAATTTCTTTCATCTGTGATGTCTGAATATCTTTAGTCTCGGCGACTTTGACAAAATCATCCTCATTTTGATCATTCATTATATGAAGACCACCATTTACAATTTAGAATCTAAATCCTATATACCTTTGACTGCAGAAGAAGAAAAGAAGGTGATGATGTCGTGATAATACTTGCTTTAGAGAATTTGTTAGGAAATTGCTTTACTGTTCCATCCACTAGTGCATCTGACATCATGTTAGAGAATATGGTAAGTCGAGCCTTGATATCTTGCTCACTTAAAGCGTTCATTTGTTTAAGTTGATTCAAGGACAACTTAGATTGTAAGACAAGAAAAGAAAATTAAGGACAAAACAGAAAGAATTAGTTGGCAAGTAAAAATATTGTCAAAGTCCGAATCTGATTCGGAAAAGAAGTATGAAGAAGAAGAGGATGACATAGAAAAAGATGATCTGGTTGATGATGAAGAAATAGTGGTCAATGATGAAGAGGAAATTGAGTCTTTAGCAGAGGAAGAAGATTGATACAGACATTCTGATTTTTATCCTATTTTCTATCTTTCTATCTTCATTCTTATCTTCATCTTAAAAGAAAAAGGAAAAAATTTTAGCAGTAACTGAAAAAGAATGACGAACTTCACCAATTTCCGCTAGCGATGTGGCAAGAGTCGTTTCCGCGATTTTGGAAGATCCCACCGGTCATCGGCGTAAGGTATATGAACCGACCGGTCCTCGATCAGAAAACATAAATGCGATCGCAAAAGAATACGCGATCGCACTAAATCGGCCAGTGAAATATGTGGATATGTCATACGACAAGTGGCTAAAGGAAAAATTATTGCCACTCAATTTACCTCAATACGTTTTTCACCACGTTTCCACTATGGCTAAGCTCATCGCAGAAAATCGCACCTCGGACGTGCAGAAGTTAACCGGAAAACCAAGTATGAGCGTTCGAGAGTATGTAACTGCGCATCCGGATGTATTTTCCACTGCAGCAGGCATGCGTTAAACAACAAGTGAACATTATCGATCCATCAATGCTCCCATTGATGGTTGCTGTAAAAACTGAACTCGTGTTACCTTGTTCATAGATACGTATCTCTTTACACGTTTATATTGTATAATTATGGGAATTCCTCATTTACTAGTTTCCGTAGTAGAATTACCGCTAAAGAAATTGTTAAGTGAATTTACTACAAAAACTGGCTGCTCTTCTGGAATAAAATGTCCTGAATTTGGAACTGTGATCCCTGTTACATTTTGAGCTAATATTT
>JBKPMK010000402.1:0-10522 GCA_046732115.1 Thermoproteota archaeon | reverse complement strand
CAAAGATCGCACTTATCAATTCTGCACTTGAAATTGAAAAGACAGAGTTTGATGCCAAGATAAATATCAACTCTCCAGAACAAATGAATATGTTTTTGGAAGAAGAGAATAGGATGTTAAAAGGCATGGTTGACAAAATTACTGCTGCGGGTGCTAATGTGGTTGTTTGCCAAAAAGGGATTGATGATATAGCACAACATTACCTAGCAAAGAATAGTGTGTTGACGGTACGTAGGGTAAAAGAAAGCGATATGACCAAGTTAGCAAGAGCGACAGGCGCACGAGTAGTAAATAATCTTGAGGATCTCACAAGTAGAGACCTTGGTTCTGCTGATTTAGTAGAAGAACGCAAAGTCGAGACAGACAAATGGGTATTTGTAGAAGGTGCTAGACATCCCAAATCTGTAACCATACTAATCAGAGGTGGATCACAAAGAGTGGTTGATGAAGCCGAACGCTCAGTACATGATGCGCTAATGGTTACAAAAGATGTTATTGAAAAGCCGGCTATTGTTGCTGGCGGCGGTGCTCCTGAGGCGCATGTAGCAGGTAAATTAGCTGAGTGGGCAAGTACTCTCTCTGGTCGTGAACAACTCGCAGCACAAAAATTCTCAGAAGCATTAGAAGTGATTCCACTTACGTTGGCAGAAAATGCAGGCATGGACCCGATTGATACGATGACAGAGCTACGAGCAAAGCAAAGCAAAGGCTCAAAATGGACAGGAGTAGATGCAAGAAACTCCAAAATCACAGATATGTCAAAGCTAGATATTGTAGAACCATTATCTGTGAAAGAGCAAATTATTAAATCTGCTACAGAAGTTGCGTCGATGATTCTGAGGATAGATGACGTAATTGCATCAGGAAAGTCAGCTGGTGGCCCACCAGGCGGAGGAATGCCACCAGGTGGCATGGGTGGCATGGGTGAAATGTGATGGAAACTCAAAGGATGTCAGCTATCTCTAGCTTTGTTTCCTTTCCTTTACTTTTTTAATTCTACAGAAATTACTTCTTTTATCCAACTGCCTGTCTCATTCATATTCAACAGCTTATTCAAAAAATCATTCCATGAAACAAGTCCATACGCATGAACCCATTTCATATAGTGTTCCTTAATATGATCAAGGGCTTGGCTGTGATAAGAGCAATATCTTTTTGTTGTCGGTACTTTTCTTGAACAGGCACAACAATCTTTTTGCATACAAAGCTTATATTAAATTAAAGTTTATTAAGATAATCTGAGCAATTCTGACTAGTTAAAGATCTAAGATTTGATAACTACTGTTATTGCTATTTGACTGTATTCCTATATGAAAAGATGCTTAGCTCCTTGAACTATAATACTGGAGTGCTATTGTAGTGATAAAAACTGCAAATACCCTGATAATAATCATAGAACCATGTCCCAAGCATTCGATAAGTAGAATTTACTACTGATAATGAGTAGTACTACATAGGATAGTACTAATTATAGTTACAATAGGTAACATGTGACTATTAGTCCAGCAGTTTGAAATGAAATTATTATCGAATTAGCTCCTTGACCAGCAAGCAAAGTAAATGCTAACGGCACCAGTCTGATTCTTCTAAAGCAGTATCGCTAACCCCTTTCCGTAATGCTTCTCTTCTCTTCCTCAATTTCTAAATAGCCATATAATGAGTAGTCAATTCAATTGATACTATAAACAGCAATACCTCATCTGCAACCATGAAGCTGTAAATACCTAGCCCTAAAAGTAAATATTCGAGCATCTGCTACCGCAAACACAATAAGCAAAATATGCATCATATTAAAAATATTTAATAAAAGTTAAATGTAAGATATCAAATAATTTTATGAAATTATGTTAAATTGGAAATAAAGAATCATGTGTAATTTGTTTAGCGAATAGCAGGGATATTGATTAGTGGATTAGTTTTAAATAATGATCATAAACTTCATTTTCGATAAACTTATTTATCTACAATATTTTAAGATGTCTACCTATGCATTACAGATCCTCTAAAGCTGTTCTGATAGTTGCTGTGGCTTATCTAGCAGTTGTTTTCGCTTTAGCATCAGGCGTATTTAATGCTATTATAGAGGGAGGACGTCAGGGTGCAGCATCATTTATCTTACCTACAAGGTCAGTTCAAACAATAGGAGAAACAATTGTAACAACTATGATTTTATTTATGGGAATGGTTGGAGTTTTCCTGGTTTACAGATCTGGAAAAGCAACGACTCTGAAAACTCGAGAGGCATTATTAGCATCAGGTTTTGCTGTCACAGGAATGGCTTTGATACTAGGTTTTAGACTAATAGACTTTAAAGTTTAATCCCTTGATTTTGAAAAATAATTGTTTTTGAATTTAGAAGTGGATGTGTTATTATCTGTACAGAGAGATCCCTCTCATTTATTATTGATACATTTAACATCACAATACTCTTCTTCTGAAGAAGCCTCTTGCTAGCAGGTGATTGAACCCATTTATTATCCTTTTTGTAGCGAATCATGCTCGTTACAAGAATAGGAATGTTCAGATATTTACCATGCTTTAAAAGTAGCATGAGGAAAATTGAAAGTAGGTGGTTAAGGTTACTTATGCCTTGTCCCGAGTGAATATCTATTTTTTTGTAATACATATTATAAAAGCTGTTTACAGAATCAAAAATAACAATTGAAGAATGTGGCAATGAGTCGATGACATCCATCATTAATGATTCAAAATGACCTTCGCTAGGAAGATAAATTTTAATTGTATTAGATGAATTGCTCATGTTCTTCAGCAATAATCCTGCACTTACATATGCTGTGAATGCAGTATCAAGGTCAATGTAGATTACTTTTTGGTATTTTGATGCAAGCATGGAAGTAAAGCAAAGCTTTGCATAAGGATCGTTAAATGTTAGAGTATTTAACCCATCAGCACTAACAATGTCGTCATATGCTATACTCAACATATCTTAGTCTACATCTAAGTAGAATATAATAGATTATATCTTGGCTGGAATTATTTTTTCTGCGAGCTTCCACGATGTTTTATTTTTCCAAATAATAGCACAACCGATATTGGTAATTGAATTCATTTTTATCGTCAAATTCGAAGATCAACTAAAGTAGATACATTTGCTATACATATGATAGACACAGACCTATTGATATACTATAAGCTTTTATTTCTCAAATTTCAATTATCTGCAACTTTTACTCAGATTCATTATTACTCTAATGATGTGTAGCTAAATTTTATAAGTTATCTTCTTCTCTAGGCGATATTTAACATCAAATGCAACTAAGGGCGGACTCTTTATCTGTGACTCGAAGTATAATGATTACTAATATGACTTTAGTAAGTATTGTTCAAGCATATCCAAATAGATCATTGATACAAAAATCAATAGAGTATAATATTTCACAATATCATATCTCAATATGGCGATAACACATAGATCATAGATCTGCCATGCCAAATTTGAAATAGCATTGATTGCATTTGAACTTTTCTTTGGATGGAATGCCTGATACTACTTCAAGAAGGCTTTTTGTTTTGCATCTAGGGCATTTTCCGTATACAGTTTTCTTGGGCAATGATACACATTACAATAAATGAATATTTAGAATATATATTTTTGTTCGTTTTTCTTATGACTAGAATTATACTCTGTCCTAAGTAAAATTCAACTAAAATTTAGGAAATTTTGTCAATACCCAATGTGGAAAGTAAATCATAGTTCATAGTAACCTAATACCCAAAAAGAATGCTTAGACCTTTATTCTATATGGGAACAAAATAAAGTAAATCCAATGTAGCGTAATAGCAACAAATTGATTACATCTGTCATATTTACGATTTCAATGCTGTGTAAAGTGTTTAACAACTATTGGAATGAATTAAAGGTTAAGAAGGATCATGGGATGGACTTTTAAAAAGACTGTTGTGTTTTGCCCTTTTCTCCCTGTCCTTCAATTACAATCATAGTCAGGGTTGATCTTACTTTATCAATCCTCCTCACATGCCAAGTAATAATTTCTCTTAGCTTATCCATGGTATCTGATCTAATTTTTACAACGATATCATAAACGCCATATACACCACTGACCTCAATTACTTCAGACAATTTTTTCAATTCCTTTATGATCTCCTCCTCTGATCCAAGATCACAGTTAATTAATACATATGCTGTTGGCATGGTTGGTATTATTTTACGTGGCGGGTATTAAACTGTTTTTAACTATTATATAATTATTATGTGATTAATTTATTTTTTATGCTAATGGTTGCCCTATCACAAAAGGATCGCAAAAAATAATTTGCATTGCCAATAGTTTTGCAGATTATTGACAGGATAATTCATTTAAATTTGTCATAATATGCATCTGACATGGAAATAGTAATTTTTATGCAATATTTCCTACTATTTAGTGCTTATACCATAGCTAATTTTTAATTTATCTAGTGTAATCACCATAGCAATAATTGATCTAACATTAGGATTACATCTAACTTGAAGGTCTTTCCAGGCTTGCTTCAACCTTCTTTTATAGGATGGTCAAGATTCGACATTCATAAATATGCTTCTTAAGCAATGTTCTTGAGCACTCATATAGGAACTCATATAGACGCGCCTCCTCATTTTATATCTGATGCCGATAATGTAGTTCAGATTTGCCGTCAATAGATTTTTTGCAGTATTGCGTTATTACTAAAGATTCTGGAGTAAGCCATTCAGCAAATTACTTATGAAGATATTATTAACCAGGGAATAAATGAAAATGAAAATGAAAATGCGATAGTAATTTAAGAATGGAAAAGCAATTTAGAGAAGATAAATAGAAAACGGTTACGTTAATTGCTGTCCCATTAAAATTAATAGGATCAACAACAGGATCTCCAGCATATGCTATTGCAATTGAAGAATAATATACAGGTCAGATATAAATTGTATCTACTAATATTCCTATACTGTAGACAAAGGATATCATAATGAGCATTAATGGTACCTCCCTACATGCATACCACTAAAAGCTTTAATTTTTATACATATCTAATTTGACAAGTGCATACAAATACAGTAGCCAAATTTAGTTATTATGGATTAGCACCATTTGAGATCGAGGTAATTTATGACGTACTAAGTTCATCTTTTGATGTATACGAGGAGCAACTTGCGATAGATGATAATCAATATGTCACTATGGTTGAAATTGAATTTCCGCTCCCATTTAATGAATCTTTCTTCCAATTTCTCACAATGGAGAGATGGTACAAGATTAAAGGCATAATTAAAGAAGTTAAGAGGAGGAGGGGTAAAAAAGGAGTCAAGGCATTCATATGCTTTTTTGGAATGACACCAGAAATAAATTTTCATCTAATATTTTCACTAATGAATAAAAGCAACAGGCAATTTGAGATGGGCATTGAGAAAATTGAATATTTAGTGGACATACTACCCATGCAGCTTGGAACGCTACCTGCCAATATAGAGGAAATCACATATTCTTATGATGAAGATACTTTCAAATGGAGCCCTCATATTGCAAGGAGTAATGGAGGTTTACAATATATTTTCAATAATAACAGGGGGTGGACTAGATTGATATAGTTTTAATCATAGTTGACTGCTAATCGAAGAATCATACAAAATTTTACTGAGCTCTCGATATTTTTTATCTATAAACTCCAATGACTCTGATAGCTTCTTTGATTTACCGTATTTAAAACGAATTAATTCTCTATGCCGCCAGAAATGTTTGCCCTCTGAAATCGAGATAGTTGTAAAATAGTCAGGTCCTTTCAAGTTGTCAGGCAACTTTACATTAAAAGGAATAACATATTCAATAGTAAACCATTCATCACCGTCAGGGTAGTCATTTCCTGTAATAATATCAAAGTACAAATGTAGAACATCTTCTACTGTTAAGCCATATTCTTGAATGAATGGATGTTTAATAAGAGACCTATGATAGTCCATATTTAATAACTTGGGTTCAAAGTAAACCTTAATTATAGATCTACGAAATATCTCATTTGATTCTTTAAGGTTCAAAGATAGTATAACGGAGTAGACCTATTTTATAATCTTTTTAACTAAGAGATTGTAAATTTTTATAATGACAGATAGTGGTTAAATCACATCATACAATTCAAACACATTCTCTAAATTTACCTACAATTAATATAATCCTATAGAATCTTTTACTTTTACTGCTATAGGGCGGGGGTCGCCTAGCCTGGTAGGGCGTGGGATTGCTAATCCCATGTTCGTAAGAACTCGTGGGTTCAAATCCCACTCCCCGCGCTTATCTTAAGGATTCCAACAGTAATCTTATTAGCTATGAAGAACCTTATTCTTACAGCAATATTGACATTTCAAGGAACATACATAAAACATCAATCCATCGAACTGGAAGCAAAGATAGACTCTATTACACAATACAAGAAAATATAATGAAAATGTGGATAAGTATTTAATGGATGAGAGGTATCACAATCATAACCTGACCAATCAATGCAAGTAAACGAGCAGATTGACACACTTGATAAAAAGCTTTTGAACGAGATTCAGTGGGTTTTTCCTCTTACTGAGAGGCCTTTTCACGAAATTTCCAAACGTTACAATGTCACTGAGGATGAAATCATACATAGAATTGCCTATATGAAGGACCTAGGTTTAATCAGACAAATTAGCGCTATTTTTGACACTAGGCGACTAGGCTACAAAAGTGCACTTATTGCATTTGCAATTGAAAACGACAAGCTTGATTACGTGGCTCATGAAGTTAATAAACATCCTGGTGTTAGCCACAATTATGAGAGGAATCATGAATTCAATATGTGGTTTACACTTGCAGTTCCTCCAAACGGGGATCTAAAGACAGATTTAGATCTAATGGCTTCGCTTGATGGTGTAATAAAATACAGGCTGCTACCTACTCTAAAACTTTACAAAATTGGTGTCAGGCTTGACATGGTTAATGAAGATCTGGAAAATCCAAAGCCTACAGATGAGATTAAAAAATTGAATCCAAAGAGATTTGACCTTACAGATCGTGACAAGGATTTTATTCGCCAATTGCAAAAGGATCTGAGAATAATCCCAGAACCATTCAAGGTATTAGCGCAAAACCTCAGGGTTACAACAACCGAACTCTTTGCGAAAGCTAAAGAATATGAGCAGATCGGAGTTATGCGAAGGTTTGCAGCAATATTGCGTCATCGTGATGCAGGTTTTTTTGGAAATGGGATGATAGTATGGAACGTGCGAGAAGAAGATATTGATGAAATTGGCTACAAACTGGCATCTTTTCCACAAGTAAGTCACTGTTATAGAAGACCAGTTTATCAAGACTGGCAATTCAACTTATTTAGTATGATTCATGCGCGTACATCTGAAGCGGCAGAAAAAATTGCGGCTGAGATGTCAGAAGTAGTTGGAATCAAAGATTACAGGATTCTGTTTAGCTTGCGGGAATTTAAGAAAGAACGAGTAAAATATTTTGAAGAGCATCGTTGATATTTTGTTACTCTTAATAATACAATGTAGCATTACTATAATGATTTGAATAATTTTAATAGTATGTTTAATAGCCAGAATTGTGAGAATTTTTATAACGATATTTGAACCTGCCTGAAACTGCATCAGGTTATAGATTATCAAGATGGAATTCAATCCATCGGGTATATATCCTTCTACAATTCTCCCCTTAAGAAATGACAGATTCAATATAGAAATTATTGTTATAAAGCTCAGTCATATATGCTAATTCGCCTTCAGTTAAGTAATTACCATCTGACATTTCTGCGATCATCCCAATTTCTTCAATATCGGTAACAGTGGGTAATACTACAGACACTTGTTTTTGGGATAGTATAAACTTGATTGCAAGCTGATATATATTCCAGCCTTTTGTATTTAGAAATGGTGTCATTTTTTCTATTTTTTTCATTGCTTCAGTAATCCATTCTTTCTTCCTATTTGCCCTGTGATCATTTTTATCAAATATCGTTTTTTCGTTAATCTTCCCAGTTAATACCCCAGATGCATCTGGAACTCTAACCATAATCCCCACATCGTATTTTTTTGCATTGTCCAAAAGAGTTCTGCCTGGATCTTGTTCTAATAGATTATAAACTGTTTGAATGCAGGTTATATTTCGTTTTTCCATTGCAATAATCCCCTCATCTTTCCAACCAATAGCAGGACCTAATGCAATACCATGACTTTTGATCTTTCCACTATGCACAAGGCTATCAAGGGAGAGAAATAAATTGTCGTTTTTTATAGCATCCATCTTTGGATTATGAAGACTGTAAACGTCAATGTAATTGGTTTGTAAACGTTCCAAACTCTGCTGTAATGCATATGCTAAATGATTAGGATTATGTTTTTGAGGTATCTCATTATGTCCGATTTGTTCTACATTATACATATCATAACCCCATTTTGTAGAGTAAATCACTTCATTTCGCATGCCTTTGAATGCCTGTGCAATTAGCTTTTCACTTTTACCTTTTCCGTACATATCTGCAGTTTCATAAAAATTGATACCTACATCATAAGCGCCTTTCAACATCCTGATTGCCTCATCATCATCAATCTTTTTTCCCCACCAATCTAGGCCAATAACCCATGCGCCAAATCCTATTTCGCTTACTTTAATTCCGCTCTTTCCTAATTTTCTATATTTCATAATTAATTTAAAACCCCGTAAATTTCATCTAATATCTGGTTAAATTTGAAATCGCCTAACACTGGTTGATTGCTCTTATTATCATTAGGTATAACGAAATCAATAGGAATCCATGACTTACAGCCTACCCATTCAGGTTTAATATTAACTTCCATAGGATTGCTTATTTTGTATACTCTTAATAAGACTATGCTCATAGGTTTTTTAGGATTATAATTCATTCTGATATCTACATAGTTATCATTCCATATGTGATATTTTTTGAGTGCTTGTAGAACTGACTTATCAGTAACCTCTTTAACACCTACAACTTTTGCATAGGAAGTAATTCTATTTGTGCCATTTATTGGAGTGTTGTGTAGCACATCAGATAATTTGTGAATATAATCTGGCTGTATAGATTCTTCTGATTGATGTTCAAACGTCGGATATAGCAAAAAACTACTATGCTTTACCTCAAACCCTTGTCTATATTCCATGATTCCGCCCTTACGTAGAATCATTATCTGACGCCCTTCTTCTAGAGCTTTGCAAATTATTGCCCATTCCTTAAGCGCAGCCATTATCCTTATCCTAGACTCTTAATGATGGTCTCAACGTCCTTATAAACGCAAACGATCATTGGAGTATCTTTAACTACATATCTGCTTACCTGAGTTTCACGCAACTGAACAATTAATTCCTGAAAATCCGTTAGATCATTCGTTTCAAAAGCAAGCATGAAATCTTGATCGTCAATGCCAAACGAATATGACGTATTTAGTCTAACTTGAGGAAATTTTCTCCCAACCATTATATGTTCCTCCATCATTTTCCTACGTTCGTCAAAGGGAAGCAGATACCAGTCCCTTGACTTAACAAAAGGATAGACGATGACATATTTCAGAGGTGCCTCATCTGTTACAAATCCGGGAACAACTTTATTTGAGTATAATGATGTTCTAGAAGCAGACAAATATATCTGCGAAGGCTCTACATATTTTCCTAAGATTGTAGAGTAGATTTTTGATGCAAATATTTGCATCTTTTCAACCGAATCGGAAATCATCCATAACATGAATTCTGCATCATCGCGTAGTCCTAGAGTAGAATAAGTTCGGATTTTCATCTTTGTGCTTGCAACTTCTATTAAGCCTAGAAATTCTTTTGCAGCCTCCTCTTTACCAATTTCATTTAGCCAACGCCATTTTGGATCAACTTTAAAGAATGAAAAATTTAGATATAATTGCGGCGTAGTTGCTGTCTTTACTATTTCTTCACCAGAACTCATTAATCAACAGAGAATATTGAATCATATTTAAAACTAGATGGCAAGTAAATATTTTTGAGTAAATGACAAAAATTGGGCACAAATAAGCGATGAAATACAGAATAAGGTTTTCAAAATAAAAGAATCGTCATTGTCATCATTTGTCTTCTTCTAATCCAAGCCAACCATAACCTTTAGACTCTAGTTCTTCGGACAATTCTTTACCTCCTGATTTGATAATTTTTCCCTTGGACATGACATGAACATAATCAAGTTTTGCAAGATATCTGAGTATTCTAGCATAATGGGTGATTACAACTACACCTGCTCCTGTAGTGATTAAGCGGTTAATCGCTTCTGCAACAGCCTTTACCGCGTCAATATCTAATCCAGAATCCGGTTCGTCAAGAATAGCAATGTTTGGTTTTAAAACCAACATCTGCATTACTTCTGATCGTTTTTTCTCTCCACCAGAAAATCCTTCGTTAAGATATCTGCCAAGAAAGGATGGATCAAGTCCTACGTAGTCTAGGTTCTTCTTTACATATTCATGGAATTCTCTAACAGTTAAGAAAACTTCTCTATTTTCTTGGTCTTT
>JBKPMK010000401.1:0-1891 GCA_046732115.1 Thermoproteota archaeon | reverse complement strand
CTATTGTCTGGCTGTATAGCTTGAAGATTAAATTCTAATCATCTATATTTTGCAGCATAAGTGTCTAGGTCATTTGCCAACAAATCTTTTTTGAATTGGTTTCGTATCAACCCTCCATATACTACGAGGTCACGAACAAGCATGTTTAGACGCTTAGACAATTGAGCATTGATAATTTCTCCATTTGAATTCAGGTCTTCTCCGCTGTTGATTGAGACGCCGTAGGGCATACTCCATCCATAGCATTGCCTTACAGCGGTGCGCATCTGGTCCATAACAGTCAAGCCCTTCTCATGTGATGTACATAGATAGCCAAATGTCTTACCTGCAAATTCTTCCCAGAAATGGTCCAAGAAATTCTTCATCGTTCCCGACATAGAGCCATGGTAATCTGGTGAAGCTAGTACAAACACATCTGCCCATTCTACTGATTGCGAAATAGTTTTGATATTTCCGTACAACGAATCGTCTGAACTTATACTGGGGTTATAAAAAGGTAATTTAGTTTCTCTTAAGTTCAGAAGCCGCACGTCGGCGCTGAATTTATTTGCAGCGATCTCTAGTAGAGTTGATAATACCTTAGTGCTATTTGAATTCTGTCGAAGGCTTCCGGTAACCCCTAGTATTCTTATAATCGTTGTTTGTTTGTTCATGTCTATCTTTGACCTTGCTATTTCTTGTTGCATCGACTTAGCCACACCAATCTAATTATTATAATATTTTGCTGTACAATCAATTCACTTCTGCAGGTATTGGACCAATAGCAATACCATGCTCAGCTTCGTACCAGAATGTACTATGTACCATCACAATCCCTTAGGCGATGAAAATAGGACTTTTGATGAATCATCTTTTTTGCAATGGTATCGAACCATCTATTCTCTTGATTATTTGGGGGAGCAGACTACTGACTGCCAAGCCATATATGTTGGTCATGAGGCTTAAGTCCAAGAGGAAGGTATTTCTCCGGTCATATCTGCCTTAAAACATTCAGCCAAGGAAAGTTCTTACTACAGGAAAATTATAAAGAAATACAACGTCCTATACTATAATTTCAGGATGTCAATGGCATGTTGGCTATGACAGAATTGTATATATATGACATACCTAGTCGAATTATTTAAGTCATAAAGTTGTTGAATATCAACGTCATGGCCATAGGAAAGATGATGCATTTTTAGTGTCAAAAGCAGGACCTTTTTCGCTCTTACTTCTTATTGGTTCTCTTGTCATGCTTAATGGTCTGTCTGTAATTAATAACATTTCTGTAGCAGAAACTAATGATAATAACCTGTTCTCAGACGTAACAGCTCAGACAAATTCTACATTTATCAATAAGTGGGGTTCTTCATGTCTGCTGAACACTGATTATGGATGTACAGATCCTGATGGCCCATCAGGTCCTTTATCTCTAGGTGATGGACAATTCTCTAGTATCTGGGGTATTGCCGCAGACTCAGGAAGAGTATACGTTCTTGACGTAAGTAATAATCGCATCCAAGTCTTTTCTGATAATGGCACTTTCATTACAAAATGGGGTTCATTTTGTGATATCGGTACTAATAACAAATGTACAGATCCTGATGGCCCATCAGGTCCTTTATCTCTAGGTGATGGTCAGCTTAACAGCCCCTCTGGTATCGCTGCAGCCTCAGGCAAAGTATATGCAATAGATTATAACAATCGCATCCAAGTCTTTTCTGATAATGGCACTTTCATTACAAAATGGGGTTCTACTGGTAACGGACCGGGTCAATTGATGCATCCAGAAGGTATCGCAGTAGCTAAATCCACCAATAATAATGCCATATATGTTGCAGATTCAGGAAATAATCGCATCCAAGTCTTTTCTGATAATGGCACTTTCATTACAAAATGGGGTTCATTTTGT
>JBKPMK010000400.1:0-9146 GCA_046732115.1 Thermoproteota archaeon | reverse complement strand
GCATTTAATCCAATCTCCTTAGCTTTTGAAACAGCTACACCTGCAGGCCTATCCTTAAAGGAAAATGTCGGATTTACAGAATCATTCTTAATGAATAGGTTTTTCAGTCCTCCTATTTCCTTACCAAGTCTATCCGCATGTTGCAGAGGAGTAAAACCTGCGTTGAGGTCTATGATATTACTTTTGTCATTAATTGGAAGAAGCTCAAAATATCTCCAATACGTTTTCTCATGTCTGGATGTAAAAATGTCCTTTTTTAAATCCGAAGGAAGATTATAAATGACATCAAGGGGGCCGAAACAGTCCTCACATATATATATAAATCGTGGTTCATATTCAGCAGCGCATTCCCTACACTTAAGTGATTGTATAATGCCCATTCTTACGACTATCACCTATCCTCTATGCGATATAGATAAGGTTCTCTAAGCACAATTTTAATATTACTAAATTTTATTGTCAAATATGTCATAATTACTTAACATGACTTTCAATGACTTCCTATTAAGTTGAAATT
The DNA here is from genome assembly GCA_046732115.1 of Thermoproteota archaeon. Taxonomy (GTDB): domain Archaea; phylum Thermoproteota; class Nitrososphaeria; order Nitrososphaerales; family Nitrososphaeraceae; genus JAFAQB01. The sequence continues at coordinate 8,629 of JBKPMK010000400.1, read as the reverse complement.
ATTTCTAATCTTTCACGAGTTATTTCAATTTATTGTCCATTTTCTAATATATTGTGAAAACACGATCTCAAACCTGTGTGACATGTATTTGATTCTGTGTCTACTATGTATAATAAGGCATCGCAGTCACAATCAACGAGTATTTTCTTAACGACATGCACATTTCCCGATTCTTCTCCTTTCATCCATAATTTATTACGCGAAGTGCTCCAAAAATGGGCGTTTCCAGTCTTGATTGTGTGGTCGAGTGCTTCTTTGTTAATATAGGCTAGCATCAAAATGTCTCTAGTTTTTCGGTCTTGAACTACCACAGGTAGCAGCCCATTGCGTTTATTGAAATCAATTTCCTGGATGGATTTGCTGTTCATATATGTATCGTTCTTTATATACATCATGCATAATTAACTTTCTTCACATACTCATAAGCATGTGTGGTTACTCTAAGATTATAATATGACTTAACACACTTACGTAAAAAATGGTGAATGAAACCGCGAGAAGCAGCTTTCAATTTCAAGCAGAATTCGCCTACTTTTTCAAACTCTTAGCTGACGCCAGTCGGCCTTTGGTGTTCCTTGTGTTCTAATTTCTTATGCTGTTCTTTGTCCTGTTCTGTGGTAAAAATTATTCCACATACTTCGCATTTAATCCTGGCTGAGGATTCATAATTTCTCTCATCCTTTGATGCCATGAACTAATGATAAATTTCATCGAATAATTATGTTTTGAGAAAAACGCATTCCACGATTTTTTAAACCGTAACATGATTATTTATAATAATCTGTTGAACAAGAGCTGATCTTGAGAACTCAGTACAGATTTGGCCGCTTGATATAAGATTATATCTGCAACAATCTGATTATATTTCTTCAACCATCATCATGACAACTCCCAGAGAAAAATCGTCTGCTGTTATTCATATTGGATTTGATGATACAGATTCAGTGACCAGTGGGTGCACCACACACTTAGCGTTTAAAATTGTACGGTATTTGTTAAACCTAGAGTCGAAGCTCATTGATTATCCGCTACTAATCAGACTGAATCCAAATGTACCTTGGAAAACACGTGGGAACGGCGCGGTTTGTCTTAGAATACAAACAAGGAATCAGCGCAGGATAATTGAGTATATAAAACAAGTTATTGAGCATAGTTCAGAAACTGCTAGGGGTACTAATCCTGCTGTTGCCTTTCTCACACAAGAACAAGTGCCAAAATCTCTAAAAGATCTCAGCAGAATTGCCTTATTTGATATTGTAAGCGTACAATTTGCAGAAAAGATCGCACAGGAGAACGGTATTGAGTATTATAGTTTCGGTACGGGTCAAGGTTTGGTTGGGTCAATGGCAGCAATTGGTTGCTTGTTACGTGACGACCACACATTTGAGGTAATAGCATATAGAAAAATCAAGAACTGTGGGACAGTTCGGGTAGTTGATGCTTCAAGAGTTAGAGAATATAGCAAAAATACATTTCCGAACACTTTTAACAACTATGATGAAAAGCATAGACGTATACTAATTACCCCTCATGGACCTGATCCTGTCTTTTGCGGTATAAGAGGAGAGAACCCTGATGTTGTAGTCCGGTCTCTGAAGGCATTGCAAATTCAAGAAGAATTGGATGGCTACATGGTTTTTCGGTCTAATCAGGGAACGAATATGCATTTGCAAAATGAACTGAAGCTAAAACGGCTCAAGAGGTTCGGTGCAGGTTATATCAAATGTAAGGTCAGCAAAACGCCGCATCCGATTCCAGGAGGTCATGTTATATTTGAGGTTCAAGATGAAAACCGCTTGACTTCGCCTGCGGCAGTATATGAGCCTACAGGCCTAACAAGTCTGGCTCTGAGTCTAGATGTAGGTGATACGATCGAAATAGGTTGTAGCGTCAGAGGGTCGACGTCAATATTTCCAAAAATCCTGAACATAGAGTATATTCTGGTAATAGCGCTTAATGAAATTCGCAGGTCATTTAATCCATTATGTCAAAGTTGTGGCAAAAGAATGAAATCAGAAGGAAGAAATAAAGGATTTCAGTGTGATAGATGCGGCTTTAAAGACAGACGTAGTAACAAAATCTATATGATACAAACCAGAAGCGTTTCTGAAGGACTATATGTCCCTGTATCAGGTGCCCATAGGCATTTAACTAAACCAATCCAAAGATATGGTATGGAAAAGAAGTTCTTTAATCCATGTTCTCAGTTAAAACTCTATTCGGAGTGGTTTTGTTCTACACATACTTTAAATCATTGTTTGAATGTTTCTAAATAAAATGTGCTTGTTTAGTAAGAGGTAACGCACGGCAAATGCTAACAATCTTCTTTCAGTATTCTACGGCCGGGGGCAAAGCAAATAAGAAATTTCTTACGTGTTTATAAGTTAATTTATGGTGACTTGATAATATCTGAGACGTAAGGCTCGAACCATCATATGTATGCGAGTGAAAAATAGCGGGGGGTTGATTTGAACATACGGCCATAACATCTGTACTGTCATGGAAACCGCTCTGCGGGTTATGAGCCCGCCGGGATTACCTAACCTCTGTAGAGATCTGGCTTCCCCACCCCGCTGTCAGCATCTTTGTACAAGGGAAATATATCTCTTTTACAATTTATTTACTGACATGCCAGTAAATTCTAAAGAATCATAGATTCGCAAGAATGATAAGATTCTACAAGCATTTCATCTCTAAATAATTAGCACAACGCAAGAAAATTTTTAGTATAGGCCACACAAATGTGTTTCAAAAAACAAAAACAATGTAAACTATAAAGATGAAATCATCTGTGCAAGCTTGGCCAAATTTGGCTCATTTATGGATAAGTCCGCCCTTTCTTCTAATACTCTATGCTTCGGCATAAATGCAATCCCAAGCCCTGCCTCTTCTACCATGCACAAATCAGACTTCGTATCTCCAATTGCGACAGTACGATCTGGACCAATTTGAAATTTTTGCGCATTTCTCCGAAGACAGTACCTTTTACAAACTGAAATTTTGCAGTAACACCCATTTTCTTGCCAGCCCAGCGGCATCTTGAGGTTTCCAGTCAGTTTTCCGCTAGTATCCAATTCCAGGGAGTTGGATTCACTGAAGTCAAAATTTAATTTCTTTGCCACATAATTAACTGCAATATCATAACTATCGCTTATTATGCCAAGTACATGTCCTTGCTCCTTGAGCTCTCCAACAACCTTCTCACAATTTCTTATTAGTCTTAGGCTTTCAATTCCTTCACTGATTTCATTAACCGAGATCCCCTTAAACAGGCGCGCTATATTTTGACTTTGTTGGTAGCCAAGTAAAGCAGGATTTTCCTGAATTTGTCTGACTTTATCTGACAAACCTAATCTATCTGCAACAGCAAAGACGAGTCTTCCATCAACAAGCGTGCCATCCATATCGAAAGCCACAAGTAAGCGTTGGTGGTCGTTAGTTTTATTGTTCGTTAGACAACACCACCGACAAGTATGCCACACACCTTAATAACTCAACACTCTTGGCACAATGTTATTACTAAATAAAACAATGATCAAGGTTTATTCAAGCCACTGCCGGAATAAACCTTTATACATCAATTTTATGGTTTTGTCTACGAGATAAACTGTCCTTCTCCTTGAATCGGTTGTCATATTGGAACAAACTATTTGAAGCTTAAGACGTTTGTCTCCTGACAACAATAAATTCGAGATGCGGGAGGTGGGATTTGAACCCACGAACCCCTGAGGGATGAGGTAACCCAGTCAAATTCATCAAAGACATCTGAGCTCCGTGCTAGACGCAAACGTCTGGTCTCACGCCGTTGACCGGGCTTGGCAACCCCCGCGACAACTTGCCATGACATTACCCTAATATATATACTATAAAAGAAATCATGACGACGTCAGATGAGCTCGGTATAATGCGCCTGGCTGTTCGTTTCAAATTTTGACTCGTGCTTATGCAACGACGCCTACAATCTAAGCTTTTCAGAGTGTATGCCTAGGCAGCATGAGAACTATAATTTACAAATGCACCTGCCTTTGCTCTATAACGTTCACCCACTAACGAAACAAACACATCATCGAGCGTTATCGGTGAGACCGTAAAGGATAGATTCCTTTTTATAGCAAACTCTGATAGTTCCTTGATGCTTGACTCAAATGTGAAGACCCTTATGCTGTCAGCACCAGTGTCTAGTACGGAACCGTAGCGTGTAAGCATTTCGCTATTAATGCCGTTCTTTGCAATGTCTACCCTTATGTTCTGCGGTATAAACTTGCGTAGATCACGAATGGTGCCTTTAGCTATTATATGGCCTTTATCTATTATAGCTATATAATCTGAGAGCATCTCGGCTTCATCCATATAATGAGTTGTTAACAATATTGATCTGTTACCTTTTTTCCATCTTTTAATAGCTGACCAGACTTGTCGCCTAGAAATCGGATCCAACCCAATTGTCGGCTCGTCAAGGAACAACAATTCTGCATCTGCAGCCATCGCCATGGCAACTAGTATCTTTTGTTTCATTCCACCGGAAAGGTTCATTGCAGGCTTATCTTTTGCTTCATAAAGTTCAAGATTATGCAATATATCTTCTGTCTTTGCTTTAGCTACGCTTCTACTTTCTCCCCTTATTTGTAACCAATTGTATACATGATCCCAGGGAGTAAGTGCTCTCAATGGCCTGCCTTCCTGCGGTACAATTGAAATTAGATTTCTTACTTTAACTGGCTCGCCAAGTATATCACATCCAAGAATATTTATGTACCCGCTAGATGGCAGTAGCTGAGTAGCACAGATACGTATAAAAGTGGTTTTTCCTGCGCCGTTTCTGCCCAGAAGAGTAAATATCTTGCCGGCGTCAACTTCCAAAGAAACATTGGCCAAGGCAGCATGTTTCGAATTGTTATATATCTTTGAGAGCTTCCTTGCCTCAATCACCGGCATATGATATATAAAATATCAGAAGTATATGAGAATATATACTATGGGCCAAGAGGATAGGTATTGATTTCATTGAGAATTTTGGAAAGCCATATCTAAATCCGCAAGTAAGGACTTTTGTTTATCATCGAGTTTAGTTGGAATCTTAATATTGATTCGAGCAAGAAGGTCACCTCTGCCATATGATCCGTAGCGAGGTAGTCCTTTATTCTTGATTTTCAGGATAGTGTTCGGTTGAGTGCCTTGAGGGATTCTCAATTTCTCCTTACCATCCAATGTGGGAACTGTAATATCAGCTCCGAGTGCCAGATCAGTAAATTTAAGGGTGAGATTATAAAGAATGTGACCATCTTCCAGTCGTTCGAAAAGAGTATGTGGTTGTACATGAATTCTTATCAACAAGTCGCCCGGAGGACCATTTTCTGAAGGCTGTCCTTCTCCACGCAACTGCAATGTCATCCCGTCTTCTACTCCTGCTGGAATTTCTAACCTAATTTTTTTGTTCTTTTTGACACTCCCAGAGCCGTCGCATACTTTGCAAGGTTTATCTATAATTTCGCCCTGTCCTTGACAGCTGCGGCATGGTTCTAAGGAGACGAAAGTAGAAAATCTATTTTGACTATATATTCGTCTAGTCTGGCCTTGACCATCACAGACAGTGCATTTTCTTGGTTTTGTTCCTGCTGCAGCGCCACTTCCGCCACAACTGTTACATTTCTCCAGCTTTGGTAGCTCCAGCTCATCCTTCCTTCCTCTAAGTACTTCCTCGAATGAAAGCTCAACATCATAGACAAGATCTTGTCCTTTTGTTCTGCCGCCACCAAAGCTAAAACCGAAACCAAAGGGGTCCCCCGCATTGACACGACCGAAGCCAGTGCGATTTCCAAATATCTGTTCAAATATGTCTCTGAAACCCCCAAACCCCATGTCCTTAAAGATTTCGTCAAAATTCGCTTCTGATCCCCTGAACACTTCCTCTGATCCAACATGACCATATGTGTCGTATCGCTTTCTTTTGTCATCATCAGAAAGAACGGCATATGCTTCTGAAATTTCCTTGAATTTTTCTTCTGATCCAGCAGTTTTATTTCTATCAGGATGATATTGTAATGCTAGCTTTCGATAAGCATTTTTGATTTCGTCCTTGTTTGCGGCTCTTGGGACACCTAGAACCTCATAGTAGTCCCTTTTATCGCTCATTTTTTCACATTCCCATCAAATATGGATCAAATTATTGCCCCACAATATCATTCGTGTCTAAGTGGCAGGTGGTGGAGTTGTATCTGAGGTACTGCTGGGTCCGGCTGCTGCGTCCGAAGATGCTGCTCCAGGCGCTGCTGATGCTGCTCCAGGCGCTGCTGATGCTGCTCCAGGCGCTGCTGATGCCGCTTTATAGGCCTCCGCGCTGATCTCGCCTAGGACAGTCTTCAACTCTTGTGTCTTTGACTTTATGTTAGTGGCATCATTACTGGTTATCGCTTCTTTCAATTCTTGAACGGATTTGTTGACCTTCTCTTCCTGTTCGGGTTTGATCTTGTCCTTGAGATCTTGTTTTACGAGCTTCTCCGCTGCGTAGATCAAGTTATCAGCCTCATTCCTTATTTCCGCGTCTTCCTTCTTCTTTTTGTCAGCTTCTGCAAATTGCTCTGATTCTTTCTTTAGTTTCTCAATCTCGTCCTTTGACAGTTTGGTATTTGCAGTTATAGTTATCTTTGCCTCTTTAGACGTTGCAAGATCTTTGGCAGTGACATTCAGAATTCCGTTTGCATCGATATCAAAAGTAACTTCAATCTGTGGAATTCCCCTTGGTGCTGGGGGAATTCCTGATAGGTTAAACATTCCTAAGGATACACAATCTGAAGCCATGGGTCTTTCTCCTTGCACTACATGAATAGTGACTGCAGTCTGGTAGTCTGCTGCTGTTGTAAAGACTTTGCTTTTTTTGGTAGGTATTGTAGTATTGCGTTCTATAAGGGGCTCCTTTAGACCGCCTAACACTTCTACGCCTAATGTAAGTGGCGTAACATCAACCAAGAGTATATCTGTTGAGACATCTCCAGAAATAATGGCTCCCTGAATGGCTGCTCCCATTGCGACTGCCTCCATCGGATCGACACCACGCTCAGCTTCTTTGCCCATCACTGTTGAAACAAACTGCCTTACGATTGGCATTCTTGTTGGTCCTCCAATCAATATTATTTTGTCTACGTCTGGAGGAGATATCTTGGCGTCCTGCAGAGCTTGCATCATAGGTGTTCTGCATCTCTCCACTATAGGCCGAAGAAGTTCTTCAAGTTTAGCCCTAGTGATTGACAATACAAGATTCTTCGGACCGGTAGTTGCATCATATGCAAGGAACGGCAGATTAATCTCAGTCGTAACAACATTGGAGAGTTCGATTTTTGCTTTCTCTGCCGCTTCTCTAATTCTCATCATCGCAGCTTTGTCGCTTCTAATATCCAAGCCAGATTGCTTCGTGAATTCTTGTAAAACATAGTCAACCAGTGTATTATCCATGTCGGTTCCACCAAGCTGTGTGTCTCCAGAAGTACTTTTAACCTGAAAAACGCCGCCGCCCATTTCCATTATTGTTACATCTAATGTGCCGCCGCCGAGATCAAAAACCATGATCTTTAGGTCCTTTTGCACCTTATCCAATCCATAAGCCAACGATGCAGCTGTAGGCTCGTTAATAATTCTTACCACTTGCAATCCCGCTATTTCTCCTGCATCTTTCGTTGCCTGCCTCTGGTTATCATTGAAGTAAGCAGGCACAGTAATCACAGCTTTATCTACGGTTTCCCCCAGAAAAGCTTCAGCATCTCTCTTTATCTTCTGCAAAATAAATGAGGATATCTGTTGTGGAGTATACTGTTTGCCAAAAACGCTAAATTTAAAATCAGTTCCCATTTTGCGTTTAGCTGCTATCACGGTGCCTTCCGCATTGGATATCATCTGTCGGCGTGCCGGCTCACCTACGATAAGCTGACCTTCAGGAGTAAAAGCGACAACGGAGGGAAACGCTTTTCCTCCAATAGAAGTGCCTTCAGCGGCCTGTATGATTGTGGGCTTGCCACCCACCATAGCTGCTGCGGCGGAGTTACTTGTTCCAAGATCAATTCCGATAATTTTTGCCATCTCTAATTTCTCGTCTCCTTTTCTATTGTCTCTGTATCATTAATGATATTTTTAACTATCTTTTTGGAGATTTCTACAAGGCTGGGTCTTAAGACTTTATTGTTTAACATATACCCCTTTCGTATCTCACCTGTAACAGTATTTTCTGGCACTTCATCCCGATATGAGAAACTTAAAGCGTCGTGAATGTTTGGATCAAAGGGAGTTCCTATAGTTTCTATCTCCATCACCTCCTCCGATCTGAGCAAAGAGTCCAAATTCTTTAGGATTGCCTCTAATCCCTCAAGTACTACTCCTTCAGACTTACTTTGCTTTGCTATTTCTAAAGCCCTGAGGTAATCGTCCCTGATGCTTAAAAATTTTAATAAGACTTCAGCCTTGCTTGACTCTACTTTTGAGGCCACCTGCTTTTCCATTTGCTTCCTGTAATTGTCGAAATCAGCAATAAGGTATTTTAATTTATTAATGTTGCTTTGAGAAGACTCCCTGACCTTAGATAGCTCTTCCTTTACAATTTTCAATTCCTCGCTAAGTGCAGCTATCTCCTCGTCTTTATTTG